>NZ_DCQO01000005.1:0-260032 GCF_002323495.1 Olleya sp. UBA1516 | reverse complement strand
ACGCTTTCCAAGCGTGCGCCTTAAGCCACTCGGCCACCTCTCTGTAATTATTACTAATTACGGTGGGCAAATAACAAAAAAATATCCTAAGGTTAAAATTTTGAGGGTTAATTTTAAGACATTTCTCCACGTAAAGACGTTTCATATATGGTTTTGAATAAGTTAGGAGATATATTTTCTCCTAATAAATACATTAATTTACACAATGCTGCTTCTGTAGTGATATCTTTTCCTGAAATTAAACCTATTCGCTTTAACTTTTCACTAGTTTCATATTGTCCCATTAAGACACTTCCTCCGGAACATTGCGTTACATTTATAATTGGCACACCTTTATTTATGGTCTCCTTTAATAACTGTAAAAACCAATCTTTTGTTGTGCAGTTTCCTGCGCCATAGGTTTCCAATATCACTCCTTTTAGTCCTTCGGTTTTAAAAATACTTTCTAAAAGGTTTCTTGAAATTCCTGGAAACAGTTTTACTAATGCAATATTTGAGTCTAAATCCTTATGTACCACTAGATCTTTTCTAGTGTTAGGTTTAAATAAATACTCGTTATTAACTTTTAGGTGCACACCACTTTCTGCCAAATCCGGATAATTTAGACTTGCAAAAGCCTCAAAGTGTTCTGCATTTATTTTGGTGGTACGATTGGCTCTGTACAATTTATATTCAAAATACAATCCTACTTCTTTAATTACAGGTTTATTGTAATATTGTAAAGAAGCGATTTGAATGGATGTTATTAGATTTTCTTTTGCATCTGTGCGCAAATCTCCGATTGGCAATTGGGATCCTGTAAAAATAACTGGTTTTGCAAGATGCTCCAACATAAAGCTTAAGGCTGATGCAGTATAACTCATGGTGTCGCTACCATGTAGTACTACAAATCCATCAAATAGCGTATAGTTTTGCTGGATAACCTCAGCTATTTGCACCCAATATTTAGGTTCCATATTACTGGAGTCTATTGGCTCTTCAAAAGAATAGGTTTCTATTGTACACTCTAGTAATTTTAACTCTGGAATACGGTCTAATAAGTTAGCAAAATCAAAAGCGCGTAATGCTCCTGTTTCTGGATCTTTTATCATACCAATGGTTCCACCTGTGTAAATAAGAAGTATGTTAGGAATAGTTTTAGTCATAAGTTTTTTTAGATACCGAAAACTGCTTTAGAGTTCTCTGTTGTAATTTGAGCAATTTTTTGTTCGGACACTTCATATATATCAGATAACTTTTCAATGACCTTTATTATGTAGCTACTTTCATTACGTTTACCTCTAAATGGTTTTGGAGCTAAATAAGGTGAATCTGTTTCTAATACAATATGTTTTAAATCTATTTGATTTAAAAACTGATCAATCTTTCCGTTTTTAAAAGTTGCTACGCCTCCAATACCTAGTTTCATGTTATAAGAAATGGCTTGATGTGCTTGCTGTAATGTCCCTGTAAAACAATGAAAGATCCCAAATAAATCGTCTGATTTTTCGTCTTCTAAAATTTCAAAAATCTCATCAAATGCTTCGCGACAATGGATAACAATGGGTAGTTTGTGTTGTTTTGCTAATGTGATTTGTTTTCTAAAAGCATCTTGCTGAATGGCTAAGGTGCTTTTATCCCAATATAAATCTATACCAATCTCTCCTACTGCGTAAAATTTATGTGTATCTAACATCTCTGACACATGCGCCAACTCTTCTAGATAATTATCTTTAACATGCGTTGGATGTAAACCCATCATCAAAAAGACATGTTCTGGATAGTCTTTTTCTAGTTGCAACATACTTGTTGTGTAGGTACTATCAATTGCTGGAATAAATAATCTAGAAACGCCAGCTTCCAACGTACGTTGCATCATGTCTGCCCTATCGTCGTCAAAAGCTTCGCTATATAAATGTGTATGTGTATCTGTAATTATCATATCGCAAAAATAAAAAAGTCATCATGGATATGATGACTTTTAGTTAAGTATTTTAAGACCTTATATTTAAGACTCTTTTTATTCTATTTTATTTAATAATTTATGTGCTTGATCATAGTCATCTGCATCTTCTGGTATTGTCTTTAATATCTTAATACATTCTGCTTCTTTTTGTTGTTTCAATTTACTTAAGGCTAAGTACCATTTTGCTTTATTGTTATAGGCAGAGCTTCCTTTTGAGATATCACCTAATATTGTTTCTGCTTTAGCAAAATTATCTAATTCTATATTTGTAATAGCATAATAAAAATTGTACTCAACGTTATCAGGATTGTCTTGCAGTAATTCTTCCAAATACGCTTTAGCTTTTTTATAGTCTTTGTTATTAAATGCTTTTGTTGTTTTTATTAATAAACCCACATTCCCTTCTGTACTTCTTACTGCAAAATCTACAGTGTCATGTGTGTTAAAATCAGAGTAATTGGCTCCTCCAGAGAACTGATTGTACGCAAAAAAGCCCATTACTAATGCTATACTTGCTGCAATTGCTAGTTTATAAAAATTAAAAGTCTTTTTACGCTCTATTGGATTTTGTTTATCCTCTTGTTTGACAAAATACCTATGAGAAATAGTATCTAAATTGGCTTTAAAATCTGCAATTTGGTCTTTATTACCAATCTCATGTTCCAAATTAGCAGACAATTGTTTGTAAATTGTAAAGGCTTGCTTAAACTCTTGATCTGTATTTAACTTGTTTTCAAAATCTGAGGATTGTTGATCAGATAAGTCGCCAGCTAAATAGTTTTCAAAAAGGATATAATCTTGTTCTTCCATAGCATTAATAATTAAGTTGATTAAAAGTTGGCGACTCTTTAACTAACTTGGACAATTGTCCTATACATAAGGATTTTTTCTTTCTTGCGTAAGCATAACTTACATTAAGACTTAAGGCTACTTCTTCCATAGATTTTATTTTAAATGTAGCTTTTAGCAAATCCTTGCAGGCATCTCCTAATTTTTGAAACATCTGATTAAATAATATCTGTTTGTTTTCAAAAACAGAGGTTTCAAAAGATAACTGATAAGCGTCGTCATCTTTAGATAGCACTTCCTCATTTATTGTTACCTCCTTATTATCTCTTTTTTTCAAAACATTAAGCCATTTGCGTTTACATAATAAAAAAAAGTAAGCATCAAAAGGACAGGTTAATTGTAAGTTTTTTTGACTGCCTTGATTATATATAGTTAGTATGGTGTCTTGGATAATGTCTTGAGCACTATCTGCATCACCACTGTTTTGTTTGATATAATTAATCACTTTAGGCGCAAACTTATCATATATAGCCTGAATAATAAAGGAGTTATTGTTTACCAATCCATCCACATACTTCTGGTCTTCGTGTATTTTTTTTTGACTCATAAACCCTTTGTTTCCAACGAATTTAAAAAAACTTAGCAAAACAAGGGTAACAAATTTTAAATGGTTTTGATATAAGGGTGTAACAGTCAAAATTAGACAGCACACACAAACTTAAAAAACAACAATTTAAAACTTAGAAATTATGAACGTACTACAAAACAATCCGGAACACGTTAGCAACATCAAAATTAACGTGAGTAAAAAAGCAATTTTAATTATAGCAACCGTAGTGTTAGGCTTTTTTAACCTAAATGCAACTAACCAAAATAAATCACTTAATAGTAATACATCCATTGAGCTTTTAAAAGATGAATTGATTACAGTTTACGACTGGACAGTTGTAACTACTAATGGCACATATTCTGGAACTGCTACAACATTATTTGAAGCCAAAAAGCGATCAAACTTAGTTGGGCAAAACGAAGTTGTTTTAGAAAGAAAAATCACCAATTATTATGTATTAAAAAGTGACCTGCTTAAAACAGAAAGTCGCCTATACTTTTGGGAAGTAAAAAGCCAAAAAGGATACGCTAAAGGTTATGCTACCTCAGAAGCATCTGCAAAACAAATAATACGTCTAGTAGCAGAAGGAGATATAATTTCTCATAAAATAATTGCTAGCGGAAATAAAAAAGAATACTAAATAGGGTAACAAAATAGACACACTATTTATATAACTATATAAACCTTTAAATTATAAAATCATGAAAAATTTAAAAACAATTTTTGGAACAGTATTAATGACCTTAACATTACTAACTAGTTGCGAGACTAAAGATGATGGAGACAATGACTTTGACAATGCTATTGACATTGCAACAGCTCAGGAATTTAAAAATATTAAAGATATAGCATTAGCTAATCTAACTCAAAATTTCACCTTTAATGCAGATGACGGAAACATTACTTTAACCTCTGCCAATGGAGTACAAATTAATATTAACGGTAATTGTCTAACCTTAAATGGTAACCCAGTAACTGGACAAGTACAACTAGAATATGTAGAGTTGTTTGAAAAAGGAAATATGCTTACTACAAACAAACCTACTATGGGAACATTACCTAATAGTGATAAAACCTTATTAATTTCTGGAGGCGAATTTTTTATCGAAGCCACACAAAATGGTAGCGCATTAGATACAACCTGTGGTTTGCAACTTATTATACCTGCTAGCTTAACAGGTGGAGCAGATCCATTAATGTCACTTTGGGAAGGCGAGATTGATGCAGAAGATAATTTAACTTGGGACGAGGTAGAAGATGCTACAGGTCAAGGTGGTGTTTTTGTAGAGGGTAGCGAGTATTATGGATTGTTACAAGGTTTTGGTTGGTCTAATGTTGATCGTTTTTATAGCGACCCAAGACCAAAAACATTAATCCAGGTACAAGCTCCAATAGGTTACAACTTTACTAATAGTGCTGTATATTTATCTTATGATGGTGAAGATTCTGGACTAGCTGCTTTAGATACCTACGACGGAACATTAAATTTATTTAGCGAACATTATGGACAAATACCAATTGGTTTAGAGTGTCACGTTATTTTTGTAACAGAAGACAATGGTGTTTGGAGATATGCAATCAAACCAGTGACAATTGTAGCAAATGATATTATAACGTTTACTATGGATGACACAACAACAGGAACAGAAGCAACCTTAACAGCTTTAATAAATGGTTTACCATAAACCATTAGCCTACTTAAACTTAAAAGTCAGAAATTAATTTTTCTGACTTTTTTTATGTTTAAACATCTATTGTTATATACCGTTGCTTTACTTAAAACCTCCACTCATAGATTGAAAAGCTAGTATCAATATTTTTATTACTAAATTTAATCTCTAAACCACACCACAAATGAAAACTATAATCGCTATTATTTTCACCCTTAGCCTAACCAACATCACTTTTAGTCAAGACACAGTAATAGATACGACTAGACGCACTGCAACCATAGATTACAAAATAGAAGGCAAACAAGTACAATTCTCTCCAAATGCACCACAACTAAATCAAATAGCTGGTGCACCTAAAGCGTTTTACACAAATTATTGGGAGTTTGGTGATGGTACTTACAGTAAAGAAAATAATCCTACTAAAGTTTACAAAAAATCAGGAGACTATGAGGTAAGACTTTGGGCTACCAATAATTACGACACAGGCAAACCACCAACCACTAGACCAAAAAAAATAAGAGTTAACACTGCAGATGACACCTACCCAGAGCAAGCGTCAATGGAAGATGCAATAGATTTACAACGCAACAGAGAGCCCATTCCAGAAGAAGAAATAGTAGTAATTTACAAATACAAAAACACAAAAGATTACACTACAAACGGTAAAATCTATTTGTTTTATAACGAAGCAAAATATGGAGACGACAATTTTAAAATCACAGATACTAGAACGTATCATGGCGAGATTGCACAAGATAACGACAACCTAGTTTACACCTCTAAACCAGAAAACAAAACCTATTACGCTTCCGCGGAAATTCAAAGCTTGCGTAAAACATTTAACCCTCAAGATTCTACTGAAAGACAAAATCTACCATTAACACTTGCCGAAGCTAAAGCTAACTATAAGAACTCAAGCCAATTAAGCTTTAGCAACATGCAACCAAATGAAGAGCGTAATATATTTTACACCCTAAAAACAACACCAGAAATGCTAAAGGATACAAGCGCGATAATTTCGGTTAGAGGTGTTTATATTCCAGATAATAATTATGACGACCATAATGTAAAAGACATGGAAATGGAAATTGTAACCTCTCATGATCCCAACAAAATGTCCTCAAACGCTACTTTTTTAAACTACAGATTAGTACGATACAAAAAACCTAAATTTAAAATTAGATTTCAAAATAATGGCGAAGGTCCTGCAACCACAATTAAACTAGAAACAGACATACCAGATATGTTTGACAAAACCACAATTGAAGTTTTGGACATGTACCCAAAAGTAAAAATTTGTCCTAAATACCAGGTCCAATATAGTTGCCTTGACACAAGCTATACACAAAAGCAAGCCATATTTACTTTTAAAAACATTTACTTACCAGGAAGCCAGCAAAAAAACGTAAAGGTTTATGACTCCACAAAAGGTTTTGTACAATACCGCATTAAGTTTGGTAAGGATTTTCATAAGCAAAAAACCAAATCACGTACTGCTATAATTTTTGACAAAAACGACCCAATAATAACTAACTATTCTACGACACGTTTTTTACCAGGTATATCTATTGGTTTAAAAGCTGGTTACAACCTATTCTCGGATTTAGATAATTCTAAAAGTTACTTTGTTGGCGCCACAGTATCACCTTACAAATCCTACAAATGGTATTGGCAAGCAGAGCTTTTAAACAGTTTTCACAACTTTGATAGTGATAGATTGGTCACTCAAACCATTATTGGCGAACCTGGAATCGACGACAGGCTACAGCGCACAACAACCACCAAATCCTATGACAACATAGATTGGGAAATCCCTGTATTAGCAAGATATAACGTTAATAATTACATTGGTCTTGGAGCAGGTTTACAAGGCGCACTATCCATTAGCCAAAAAAGTACAGAAAACATTTTAATAGAAGAATTTGAAAACACCAACATCCAACCGCCTTTTTTATTAGACACATCACAAACCTCTACCCAGAACACAGAGACATTTACAAACTTCAGAACCGGTTTTTTAGTAGAAGCAACTGCTGGATTTGCCAGAATTGGTCCAAGTATTGGTGCACGATATGTATTCAATTTTAAAACAAATTATAATTACATGCAGTTTTACGCTATCTGGAAATTTTAGATAGAATTAATTTGATTTATACTTTTAATAATGAAATATAGCCTTGTCATATTACTTTTTTTAGTCTTCGGATGTTGTTTTTCGCAAGATTTAGAAGAAAGTATTTATTTGGCTACTGAAACATTTAACAAAAATAGAACTACTCAAACCTTTTCCGATTTAGTTAAAAACGAAGCTGAATTCTCTTCAAAACTAAAGACAAAAGACCATTATTTTGCCTATCTATTTTTGTTAGTCAATAAAGCAGATTATTTATATCAAAGTAACCAACAACCCAAAGCTATTACTGCTTATGAGGCTGCATTGGACGTTTACAACACACAACAATTAAATAAAACCTTTGTGTATGATATAACAGAGTATTGCTTAAAACCGTTAGGTATACTTTATCATAAAATTGGAGATTATACTAATGCAGAAAACACAATTAAACACTATATTTTTCTTGCTGAAAAACAAAAAAACAATCCACACAGAATTAGTGGTGCCATAAACCTAGCTAATCTTTATTATACTCTTGGCAAATTTAATGCAGCACTTAATATTGCCAAAAATGGCTTAGATATAAAAGGAGCTTCAGCTATACAAAAGCAAGCATTACAACAGGTAATTAATAAAAGTGCTATTCAAAATAATTCTGAATTAAAAAAGAACCCTAATGTATTGGCGTTGAAAAACAAGTATGATAACGATAGTAAATACCATTTAGCGCTAAAAAACAAAGATTATAAAACTGCATTATTCTATTTTAAAACTAAATATTTACAGATAAATAAGGGGACACTAACCGCAAGAACTGTAGCAAAATTAAATTTTGAAGAGGCACAATTACACTATAAATTAAACGATTTTAAAAGCACTTCAGTAAAACTAAAACTGGCTTTACAAGCGTTATTACCAAATTATAATCTACAAAACTTACCAAAAAAAGAAACTCTTTATCCTGAAAACACATTTATTGATATTTTTGATTTATTGGCTTTACTACAATCCAATCTTGACAATACTTTAGCCTGTTATGACTTAAGCTTTTACGTCTCAACATTATTGACTAATAACTTAACCTCACAAGAGTCTAAACTCATCCATCTACATGCCAATCGTAAACGTAGTGAGTCCATAATAAGTGCACTTTATAAAGCCTATCAAAACACTAAAGACACAACCCTTATTAAACAAGCTTTTGCATACGCTGAAAAAAATAAAGCTTCGATTTTAAAAGAAATAATTGGCAAAAAAACACTGTTAGAACGTCATCCAACAGACACCTTATTAATAAAAGAGTTAACATTATTACAACAACAAGAGCTTTTAACAAATACCTTAATTAAGGTCCAATATCAACAAGATGTAAAACAGATAAATAAATTAAGTCAAGAGTTAACATCAGTCAGTATTGCATTAAAAAAATTAAAAGTTAAAATTAAGGCTAAGTATCCTGAGCCTAACGATGTAGATATTTCAATCTCAAAACTGCAACATAAATTAAAAACAGATCATGCTGTGTTGGTCGAGTATTTTTATGGCGAAAATCATATTTTTCAGTTTATAATTTCGGCAACAGCCATAAGCTTAAATAACATTACAAGAGATGCTGTTTTTAACACAGCTATAAGTGACTATATTCATTATTTTGATAACTCATCGGTTATAAATAATAACATTCCACAATTTTCCAATGCTGCTTTTAAACTATACAAAGCATTACATTTTGACAAAACTCTAGCTTTTAAAAATGTAGTAATAATTACGGATGGCTTTTTAAATTTTATTCCTTTTGAAAGTTTACTAACCCAATCCACAGACAGCAAAAACTATTCTAAAATGCCATTTGTTGTCAACAACCAAGTATTAGCGTACAATACTAGTGCTTTGTTTTATTTAAACGCGTCGGATTTTAAATATGAAGATAAAGTCTTGGGTGTGTTTCCTGTATTTGACAATAGTGATGCAAAGCTAACCTACTCTTTAGACGAAGCTAAAAGTATTGACAAACAAACAAATGCAAAGTTTTTAATGTACCACGATGCCACTAAAAGCAATGCGATGCAACAAGCTAAAAATTATGGCGTATTACACTTATCTACACACGCAAGTAGCGGGACATTTACCATCCCTGCAAACATAGATTTTATAGATCAAAAATTATTTTTAAACGACTTATACAGTCTTAATCTTAAAAATCAATTAGTAGTCCTTAGTGCTTGCGAAACTGGTATTGGAAAATTACAAAAAGGAGAAGGCAGCATGAACTTAGCAAGAGGTTTCCAATATGCAGGTGTTGAAAATTTATTGTTTTCATTATGGAAAATCAATGATTTATCAACCTCACAACTAATGGCTTCGTTTTACAAAAATTATAGTCAATCACACTCTCCTTTTATAGCTAATCGTTTAGCTAAATTAGATTATTTAAAAGATCAATCCATTTCTAACATAAAAAAATCACCTTATTACTGGAGTACCTTTATCTATTATGGTCATTTGACACCAGAAAAACCAACGGTAAATTCAAAATATATCATTTTTACTTTTATTGGTTTAGGGATTGCTTTACTTTTATGGATTATAATACGTAAACGCAAAAATGGACCAAACGCTTAAAGATTTTTTATTTGCCAAAGACTATATAAGAGTCAAATTAAAACTAACAAAAACTAATCATTTTGAAATTAAAGCGTCCATAAATGGCTATAAAGGCTTATTTATTTTAGATACTGGTGCATCAAATAGCTGTGTAGGTTTTGAGGCAGCTAAAAAATTTAGCTTAAAAAAAGTTAAAGATTCTGAAATTTTAGCTGCGGGAGCTGGCGCAATAGGTATGGTTACTCAAGTATCTAAAAATAATACTATCAAGATTGGACGACTTAAAATAGCAAAGTCTGCTTTAGTATTATTTGATTTAAGTCACGTTAATACAGCATTAATAAATCATAACGCACAACCAGTTGATGGTATCATTGGAGCAGATGTATTAAAAAAAGTAAAAGGAATAATTGATTACGAAAAAAAATATTTGTACTTAAAAAAATTAGTCTAACAGCTTATTTTTTTATAATTTTAATTACCAAAATCCAACCTCTAAAAGACCTCACATAATATGAAAGCATCAATAGTAATAGCAGATGACCATCCTTTAATGCTTAGAGGATTATCTGATTTTATTACCTCTAGAGGATTTAAAATAATTGGAAGTGCCGAAGATGGACAAACTGCTTACAACTTAATAGTAAAACTAAAACCAGATTTAGCCTTACTTGACATTAGGATGCCAAAAATGACAGGTTTAGAAGTAGCTGAAGCTTGCTTTAAAAACGAATTAAATACCAAAATTATTCTAATTACATTTGATAACGAAGAACATTTATTTGATAGAGCTAGAGCTTGTAATGTTTATGGTTATATATTAAAAGAATTTGCGGTTGAAGAAATAGAAACCTGTATTAAGCATGTATTAAAAAATGAAGCTTATTTTAGCGAAGAGATTGCCTCATACTTAAATTCAAAAGTTAGTTTTTCTAGTTCTAATTTATTAGAAATATTAACACCTACCGAATTAAAGGTGGTTAAGTTACTGTCTGATAAATTAACCTCTGCCGAGATCTCAAAAGAATTAGCCAGCTCTACTAGAACGATTGAAAAGCACAGAAGTAATATTGTAAAAAAATTAGACTTAAAAAAATCGCATAACGAGCTTATGTTATGGGCTAATATGAATAAAGACCTTATTAAAAACACGTAGACTTTTACGTAAAATAATTGTTAGCTTACTTCATTTTATTTTAAAAACAAGTAACTTTCACAACAAACACGGACAATTACAGCTTTAATTGATATCTCAATTAAAGCTTTTTTAATATAATAAAGTCTGAAAAAAATACGTAGTTCTACGTATTTCACAGGTCATTTATTACTTATATCTTAGCAGTGCTATTAAATCAATTTTTAGGGAAAATTGGTAAAAGCTCTAAAACGACTAATTGTTTTAGAGCTTTTTTTATGCAATCTACTTAAATAAAAATACGTAGTTCTACGTATTTCACACCTCAATTATTACTTATATCTTAGCACTGCTATTAATCAATTTATGAAGAACTGAGAAAGCTCTAAAACATTAATTTGTTTTGGAGTTTTTTTTGGGAATTCACTCAAATAAAAATACGTAGTTCTACGTATTTCACACGTTATTAATATCTTTTATCTTAGCAGTGCTATTAAATCAATTTTTAGGGAAATTGAGAAAGCTCTAAAGCAACATTTTGTTTTGGAGCTTTTTTTTATGCTAGACCTTAATAAAAATACGTAGTTCTACGTATTTCATATGTCCTTTGTACATTATACCTTTACAATGCTATTAATTAGTTCTTAGGGAGAATTATTTAAAGAAAACTCTGCGCTGTAATGGTGCAGAGTTTTTAATTAATTAAAATTATGGATTTAGAAAAGAGAACACAGGAGCAAAACCGTATAATCGCTGCTTGTATTATTATACTAGCAGTCATTATAATTGCTTTTAATATTTTTATTTTTTTTAAAAAATAGATGTAAAAAAAAGGAACAACATTTAGTTATTCCCTTTTTTTTATAAAACTATTATGTTTACTAAAGCTCTAAAGCTTTTTTAACATCATTGTTCATTAGTAATTCTGTTGGGTTTTCTAATGCTTCTTTAACAGCTACTAAAAAACCTACACTTTCTTTACCATCAATTATTCTGTGGTCATAAGATAAAGCAACGTACATCATAGGATGTATTTCTACTTTACCATCAACAGCTATAGGACGCTCAATAATATTGTGCATTCCTAAAATACCACTTTGTGGTGGGTTAATTATAGGAGTAGATAACATACTTCCAAATACACCTCCATTTGTAATAGTAAACGTTCCACCTGTCATTTCATCTACAGTAATTTGACCATCTCTAGCTCTAAGTGCTAAACGTTTAACTTCAGACTCAACACCTCTGAAAGATAAATTTTCGGCATTTCTAATTACTGGAACCATTAATCCTTTAGGTCCAGAAACAGCTATACTTATATCTACAAAGTTAAAAGTTTTCATTTCTTTTTCATCAATCATAGAGTTAACTGCAGGATACATCTGTAATGCACGCACAACTGCTAATGAGAAAAAGGACATAAATCCTAAGCCAACACCATGCTTAGCTTTAAAAGTTTCTTTATACTCGTTTCTTAATGCAAAAATTGGAGACATGTTTACTTCGTTAAACGTAGTTAACATGGCTGTTGTATTTTTTGCTTCAACTAAACGCTCTGCTACTTTACGACGTAACATTGACATTTTAGTGTTAGTCGAGCTACGATCTCCTCCAGTTGGAGTTCCCATAGATGGTACCGCTTTAACTGCATCTTCTTTAGTGATACGTCCATCTTTTCCTGTTCCAGCTATGGATGATGCATCCATATCCTTTTCAGCTAATATTTTCTTAGCTGCTGGACTTGCTGTACCAGAAGCATACGTTTTTGTTGCTGGATTAGGAGCCTTAGCTGCATCAGTATTAGGTGTTGCTTTTTGATCTTTAGCTAAATCTTTTTCAGCGTTTGTGTTTCCGCCTTCATCACCACCTTCAAAAGTGCTACTTGCTGGTGCTTCTGCACTTGTGTCAATTAAACATACAACTTGACCAACTGCGACAGCATCTCCTTCTTCAGCTTTAAGCGTAATAATTCCGCTTGCTTCTGCAGGCAACTCTAAAGTTGCTTTATCACTATCTACTTCAGCAATTGCTTGGTCTTTTTCTACATAATCACCATCTTGAACTAACCATTCTGCTATTTCAACCTCTGTGATAGATTCGCCTGGAGAAGGCACTTTCATTTCTAAAATCATCGTAATGTAACTTTATATTGTTGTGTTATTTTTGTTTTTTTGCTAAATCTAATTGAATAAATTCAAACTTATTATCCGTTCCTAATAGGAAATACCCATTATAAACACCTTTATCAAAAGTAATTGTATAATTGTTTCCTGAACGAACTGTGTCTTTATATTCAATTGATTTAATTTTCCCTAAAGCTTCCATATTTATCTCTTTTGTAAAGTATGCTTTTGTTTTTTCTAGGGTTAAAACTTGTTTAAAATTATTATCAAACATGTTAAAAATACTAGTAACATCTCCATTATTATAATGGTTTTGAAAACTAGTTACTGCATTTTTATAGTTATCTTTTTCTTGTGCTATTCCTAAACAGGATACCAAGAGTGCTAGTATTAAAAGTAACTTTTTCATGTTTATAAATTTATAGTTTATCGCTGGTTATTTTTTGTTTTATCAAATACAAAATCTATAACTTCTTTATGACGTTTTTTAGAACGTACAGAACTACCTGCTGCTGGTGCACCATAAGGACGTCTTGAAGCTAATCTAAATGTTTTAGCTTCGTCTAGATGCATTAACATATGCGCATAAGCTCCCATATTTCTTGGTTCTTCTTGTGCCCAAACAATGTCTTCTGCATTTTTGTATTTGGCTAATACTTCTCTAATTTGTGTTGTTGGTAAAGGAAATAACTGCTCTATTCTAATTAAAGCAACGTCTTCTCTGTTTAAATTTTCACGCTCCTCATCTAAATCGTAATAGAATTTACCAGTTAATAACACTAATGTTTTAACTTTATCTGCCTGAACAGCTGTATCATCAATTAGTGTTTGGAATGTTCCGTTTGCAAACTCGTCTACAGTACTAACACATTTTGGATGACGTAGTAAACTTTTTGGTGTAAATACAATTAATGGTTTACGGTAATTAGTTTTCATTTGACGTCTTAGCAAGTGAAAAAAGTTTGCTGGTGTTGTACAATCTGCAACAAACATATTATCCTTAGCACATAACTGTAGGTAACGCTCCATGCGTGCTGAAGAGTGCTCTGCACCTTGTCCTTCATACCCATGAGGTAATAACATGACTAACCCGTTTTGAGTTTTCCATTTATCCTCTCCTGCAGATATATATTGATCCAGCATGATTTGTGCACCATTACTAAAATCTCCAAATTGCGCTTCCCAAATTGTTAATGTATTAGGACTAGCCATAGCGTATCCATAATCAAAACCTACAACGCCATACTCTGATAATAATGAGTTGAAAATATGAAATTGACCTTGTTTGTCACTTACTTGGTTTAATAATAAAATTTCTTCTTCGCTATCTTCTACTTTGACAACAGCATGTCTATGAGAGAATGTTCCACGCTCTACATCCTGGCCAGACATACGCACACTGTAACCTTCGTCTAATAATGTTCCGTAGGCTAAATGCTCTGCCATAGCCCAATCTAATTTGTTTTCGTCAAACATAGTTTGGCGATCATTAATCAAACGTTCTATTTTTCTGATAAACTTTTTATCCTTTGGTAAGTTAGAGATTACTTTAGTAATTGCTGCTAACTTATCTGAAGATGTTGTAGTATCCACAGATTGCATCATAATGGTTTCATCTACCTGAGTAAAATCTTTCCATTGCTCCTCCATAAAAGGCGTAATTATAGTTTTGTCTTCCTTACGGGAATCCTCTAGTTTTTCTTCTAAACTAGATTTGTAATCGTTTTCTAATTGTTTAACGTGATCCTTATCAATAATACCTTGCGCAATTAATTTGTCTGCATAAATATCTCTTGGATTAGCATGCTTAGCAATAGCTTTATATAGTTTTGGTTGTGTAAATCTAGGCTCATCACCTTCATTATGACCATATTTTCTGTATCCTAATAAATCTATAAAGACATCTCTTTTAAAATTCATTCTAAAATCTAATGCAAATAACATTGCGTGCACTACTGCTTCAGCATCATCTGCATTAACGTGTAATACTGGTGACAATGTTACTTTACCAATATCTGTACAATACGTACTTGATCTTGCATCTAGATAATTGGTTGTAAATCCAACTTGATTATTTACAACAACATGAATGGTTCCGTTAGTTTTGTAACCATCTAATTGTGCCATTTGTACAACTTCGTAAACTAAACCTTGACCAGCTATTGCAGCATCACCATGGACTACTATTGGTAGTACTTTACTAAAGTTGTCACTATATAATGTGTCTTGTTTTGCTCTAACAATACCTTCTACTACTGCTCCGACAGTTTCTAAATGTGAAGGGTTAGGCGCAATACTTAAATTTATTTTTTTACCGTTATCTGTTTGACGGTTACTTGTCCAACCTAAATGGTACTTAACATCTCCATCAAATACTTCCTGCTCGTAATCTTTACCATCAAACTCACTAAAGATATCTTTTGCAGATTTTCCAAATATATTTGTTAATGTACTTAAACGACCTCTATGTGCCATTCCCATTACAAATTCTTGAACACCAAGCTCAGCAGCTTTTTCAATTACAGCATCTAAACCAGGAATTAAAGACTCTCCTCCTTCTAGAGAAAAACGTTTTTGTCCAACATATTTAGTATGCAAAAAGCTTTCAAACGATACCGCTTCATTTAATTTTTTAAGGATATGCTTTTTTTGCTCTCCAGAAAAATTAGGCTGATTATCGTTGATATTTAGTTTATTTTGAATCCACTGAATTTCGTCAGGTTTTCTTATATACATATATTCAACACCAATAGCATCACAATAGATACTGTTTAAATGTTTTAATATTTCTCTTAGCGTTTGCGCTCCAATACCTAAAATATCACCAGCATTAAATTTGGTATCTAAATCGGTTTGAGACAATCCAAAATTCTCCAAATCCAGTGTAGGCTCGTATCTACGACGATCCCTAACAGGATTGGTTTTGGTAAATAAATGCCCTCTGTTACGATAACCATCTATTAATTTTACGACTTGAAATTCTTTTTGAACATGTTCTGGTATTTGACTAGAAACACCTTCCACAATTTCGCCTTCAAGTCCATAATTTTCAGATCCAAAGTCGTAACCTTGAAAAAAGGCTCTCCAACTAGGCTCAACAGAGTCAGGGTTTATTGTATATTGTTCGTATAAATCAGCAAAGTATGCTGTATGTGCTGCGTTTAAAAAGGAGTATTTATCCATTATTTTCTTTAAGACGTGTTCGCTTCAACAAAATTTTATCAAAAATACAACTTTTACTAAATATAAAGATGCTTTTATTATATTTATAACATTCTAAAAAATCTAAATTAACAATTATGAAATTCAGCACTCTAAATCGACATAAAATTATTGTTTTATCAATCTTTTCATGTTTTTTCCTCACTTTTAGTAATGCACAGGATAATTTACCGCAACAAAAAAGTGAATTTTGGAAAAATGTACGTTTTGGAGGAGGCTTAGGTTTAAGTACTGGAAATAACTTTTTTAGTGCAACTTTAGCACCTAGTGCTATTTATCAATTTGATAATACTTTTGCCTTAGGTGTAGGATTAAACGGAACCTACAATAGGAATAAAAACGTTTACAAATCAACAATATTAGGAGGAAGTATTATGGGATTATTTAATCCATTACAAGAAATCCAATTATCTGCCGAGTTTGAACAGCTTAACGTTAATCAAAAATTTGAAGGTGTTTTTGCAAGCAATGCAGATCGGAACTATTGGGTACCTGCTTTATTTGTTGGTGCTGGTTATAGAACTAACAATGTTACTTTTGGAGTAAGATATGATTTACTTTATGACGAAAACGACAGTGTTTATGCAAATGCTTTTGTTCCATTTGTAAGAGTCTTCTTTTAAACTTAAATACAATTTATTTTATATTTTAAGGTGACTTAAGTCACCTTTTAGGCTTTAATTAAATTTTATTTTTGATAAAATTTAAACATATAAAGTCATGTCAAAATTAAATTTAATTATTGTAGTATTAGGTTTTGTGTTAATAAGCTGTGGTGGCAATGAGAAAAAAGCTAAAGACAATTTTAGCTATAAGCGTCCACCTTCGTCTAAAGTAGAATCAAATCCTGAACAAAACACAGCATCAAGCACTGTAGACCTAACTAACAAAGGAATAGGTCCAATAAAAACACTAACCTTACCTGATCAAATAGATACTAAAATGGTTTCTCTAGGAAAAGAAGTCTACGACAAAATGTGCACAGCATGTCATAGATCTGATAAAAAATTTATTGGTCCAGCACCAAAAGACATTTTAAAAAGACGTACTCCAGAATGGGTTATGAATATGATTTTAAATCCTGAAGAGATGCTAAAAAACGATCCAATTGCTAAAGATTTATTAAAAGAATATAATAATACGCCTATGATTAATCAAGGACTAACAGAAGCTGACGCACGCGCTGTTTTGGAATACTTTAGAACACTTTAAACACATTAAAGTATGGTTTAAACTTTTACGAATATTTATGTCTAAACCATACTTTTTGCCATTCTCTTTTTAAGATTAAAAAAGTAACCTCGTCCGACAATTGCAACGTATCACTACCATCTAATTTTTTGATAGCGTCTTCTGACACGTCAATTATATAAAGTAGATTTAAATATTCGGCAAATTTTTCTTGAATCAGTTTATATACTGTTTCATGTAATATTAGCCTTAAACTTGTTGGCAAGATGCCTTCATCAAAATCCAAATCAATATTTGCGTACAAAAAATCTTTATTAAGTTGCAACACTAACTTTTTATAAAGTTGTAAGTTATTTGCTTCAACAATTAAATCTTCAAAAGTTACAGGTAAAGTCATGTACTTGTTTTAAACCGTTCTAGTCATTAGTCCCATTCCAAACTCGCGAAGCAATTCTTTTTTATCCTCAGAGATTGTTAAAACATCTAACACATCAAATGCTTTTTTAGTGTAACTTTTTATAGCTTCTTGAGTTGCTTCAGCAGATTTAGAATCTATAAAATATTGTTTTACAGTTTCAATTTTTTCAGAATTATCATCTAATTGTACAGAAAATAATTGTTCTAATTTTACTTTATCCTTTTTGTTTAAAAACTCCAAAGCCTTTAAGTATAAATAGGTCTTTTTGTTTTCAATAATATCTCCACCAACTTGTTTACCAAAGGTTTCTGGATCACCAAATGCATCTAAATAATCGTCTTGCAATTGAAAAGCAATTCCTAATAATCTTCCAAATTGGTAGATGTTATTTTGGTTTTCTTCAGTAGTTTCGGCAACTATCGCTCCCATTTTCATGGCTGCACCAACTAAAACAGCTGTTTTATACTCAATCATTTTTAAGTACTCAGGTATAGTAACATCGTCTCTGGTTTCAAAATCAACATCATATTGCTGACCTTCACAAACCTCTAAAGCTGTTTTACTAAACAGTCTTGCTAACGCCTGAAATGTTGTTGGTTTATAGTTTTCAAATAACTGATAAGCCATGATTAACATGGCATCTCCAGATAAAATACCAGTATTAAGGTCCCATTTTTCATGCACTGTTTGTTGACCTCGTCGCAAAGGCGCATCGTCCATAATGTCATCATGTACTAACGAAAAATTATGAAACACCTCTACACTTAATGCTGCATCTAATGCCTTTTGATAATCTATTCCAAAAATTTCTGCTGTCATTAATGTTAACACAGGTCTTAAACGTTTACCACCTAATTGCAATATATAGTGTATTGGACTATATAAGTTTTCTGGTTGTTTTGGCGACGAATAGTCTTTTAAATAGTCTGTAAATGCAGACTGATAAAATAAAATGTTTTGCATCCTGCAAAAATAAAGCAAATACTGCTAACAAACTATTGTCTAGCAAAAGTCCAATGTTAAATAATAATTAAAACTTTGGAAACTTTTATTGTTTTTAAAGTTTCCTATTGTACATTTGCACGAAATTATGAGAGACAAAATTATACATAAATCTGCCGAGTTGTTTTTATCACTTGGTTTTAAAAGCGTTACAATGGATGACATTGCTAATGCTTTAGGTATTTCTAAAAAAACAATTTATCAGCATTTTGCTAATAAAACAAAATTAGTAGAAGCAACCACATCGCACATGTTTGAAAACATTTGTGATGGCATTGATTGCATTTCAAACAAATCACTTAATCCTATTGAGGAGCTATACGACATTAAAATGTTTGTAATGACCTTTTTAAAAAACGAAAAAGCATCACCTCAATATCAATTAAAAAAATACTACCCTCAGATATACAGTGTTTTACACCTTAAACAATTTGAAAAAATGTACGTGTCGGTTAAACAAAGTATGGAAAAAGGTGTACAAACAGGTTTGTTTAGAAAAAACATTGATGTCGATTTTATTTCAAGAATGTATTTTAATGGTATGTCTGGAATTAAAGACGAAAACATTTTTCCTACCAAACTATTTACTATGGAATATTTAATGGAAAGCTATTTGGAATACCACCTTAGAGCCATTTGTACAGAAAACGGACTACTTACACTTAATAAATTTATTAACAAAACCACCCTTAACTAATGAGAAAACTAATATTAGCATTTAGTTTAGCACTAACATCTATCGTTTATTCTCAAGAAACTCCAACCGAGTTTTCTTTACAAGAAGCTATTAATTATGCTTTAGAAAATAACAGGTCATCAAAAAATGCAGCGTTAGACATTGAAGCTGCAATCAAACAAAAATGGGAAACTACTGCTACAGGTTTACCTCAACTTAATGCAACCGTTGATTACCAAAATGCATTAAAACGTAATGTATTTGTTTTTGGTGATCAAATTATACAAGTTGGATCACAGCATACACTAACTGGTACTGCTACCCTAAGTCAATTATTATTTGATGGCTCTTATTTAGTAGGATTACAGTCTGCTAAAGTGTATTTAGAAATTTCTAAAAACGCAAAAACAAAAACTGATTTAGAGGTAAGAAAAGCTGTTATCAACGCCTACGGAAATGTGCTGTTAGCAGAAGAAAGCGTTGCTATCTTAGAAAAAAACATAAGTGTTTTAGAAAAAAATCTAAACGATATCACAAAGATTTTTGAAAACGGTTTAGAAGAAGAAGAAAGTGTCGAGCAACTAAAAATAACATTATCAAGTGTAAAAAGCACCTTAAACAATACTACAAGATTAAAAGACTTAGCCTATCAGATGTTAAATTTAACCATAGGAAAGCCTATTAATGACAACATAGTTTTAACTGAAAATTTGGACACACTTGCGCTTCAAAACATAACTATTCAACTTTTAGATTCTGAAAACAATGTAGAAAATAACATTGATTATAAAATTGCAGAAAACGATAAAACAACAAAAGAATTATTAGTTAAATTAGAAAAAAGCAAAGCATTACCTAGTTTAAGCGCATTTATAAATGGAGGTTACACAGGTAACAGAGAGTCATTTAACTTTACAAACACTAACGAGAAATGGTTTGGATCTTCCATATTTGGAGTAAGTTTAAATGTTCCAATATTTAGCTCTGGCATGCGTAATGCAGCGACACAACGTGCCAAAATAAATTTAGAAAAGGCTGAAATAAACCTTACCGAAACTGAACAAATGCTTAATCTTCAAATTCAATCTGCAAAAAGCGATTACCAATTTGCTATTGAAGATTATCAAAACAAAAAAGAAAATTTAATACTTGCAGAGCGTATTGAAACTAAAAATCAAACCAAATTTTTTGAAGGAATTGGTTCTAGTTTTGAACTTAGACAAGCGCAAACGCAATTATATACTGCACAACAAGAGTTACTTCAAACCATGTTAGATGTAATTACCAAAAAAGCAGAACTAGAAACTTTACTAAACACAACTAACTAATCATCAATCCTACAAAATATTAATTATGAAACATATATTAACGCTTTCTTTTATAGCTGTTTTACTAGCCTCATGTGGAGGAGACAAAAAAAACTCAGTAGAAAAAATTCTAGAAAAAAATAATTTAGAAGACATTCGTACTAAACGTGCAGAATTAGTATCTGAACAAGAAGATATTCATTCTAAAATAAAATTATTAGACGAAAGAATTAAAACTTTAGATACTACTCAAAACATTCCTTTAATTACTACAATCCTTGCAAAAGAAGAAGTTTTTGATCACGTATTGGAGCTTCAAGGTAACGTAACAACTAAAAACCTATTGGTTATAACACCAGAGTATAGTGGTATTTTAACAAACGTTTATGTTACTGAAGGGCAACGTGTGTCAAAAGGACAAACCTTAGCAAAAATTGATGATGGTGGATTAAGCCAGCAATTAGCGCAACTTAAAATACAATCTGCATTAGCTAAAACAACTTTTGAGCGTCAACAAAAATTATGGAATCAAAAAATTGGTAGCGAAATCCAATACCTACAGGCTAAATCATCCTACGAAGCACAAGAAGAAGCTATAAACCAATTACAAAAACAACTTAGTAAAACCGTTGTTAGAGCTCCGTTTTCAGGAACTATTGATGACGTAATTACAGAAAAAGGAAGTGTTGTTGGAGCAGGTCAAACACCTTTAATGCAAATTGTAAACCTAGACGATATGTATATCGAGACAGATGTTCCAGAAAGCTATATTCCTACTGTAGTACAAGGAAAAAATGTTACTGTTCAATTTCCAGTTTTAGGAACATCCATTGACACTAAAGTCCGTCAAGCAGGTGATGTTATTAACGTAGCTAACCGTACATTTAAAATTGAAGTTGCTGTACCAAACAAGGACAAAACTATCAAACCTAACTTAACTGCAAAGCTTAAAATAAATGATTACACTAACCCTAAAGCTATTTTAGTACCACAAAGCATTATATCTGAAAATGCTGAAGGAGAACAATATGTTTACATCGTAAAAGATAAAAAGGATAATAATCAAGGAACCGTAAATAAAGTAATTATTAAAACCGGAAAAACACAAGGTGATGTGATCGAGGTTTTAGAAGGTATTACAAATGGAGCCGAGTTAATCCAAGAAGGTGCACGTAGTGTAAAGGATGGACAAACTGTTAAAGTAATTAAATACTAAACCAACTAAATAATGACTAAAAAGAAAAAACAAGTCGATAAAGAATTTGGTTTATCATCATGGGCAATAAATAATAAAACCACGATGTATGTCCTAATTGCAGTAATTTTTTACTTAGGGATTTCTGCGTTTTTTGACATGCCAAGAGAAAACTTTCCGGAAGTAAACGAAACTAAAATATACGTTAGTTCTATTTACCCAGGAAACACTGCAGAGGATATTGAAAAATTAATTTCAGATCCTTTAGAAGATAAATTAAAAACGGTTAGTAATGTTGTCGAAATCACCTCAACATCGCAAGAAGACTACTCGATATTAATAGTCGAGTTTGATGATGGTTTAACCGTAGATCAAGCCAAACAAAAAGTAAAAGATGAAATTGACACAGAAACTTCTGGCGAAGATTGGCCTACCTTTAATGGTGCAAAAGTAGAACCTGATGTGTTTGAGTTAAGCCTTTCAGAAGAAATGCCAATCTTAAACATTAATATTTCTGGAGATTACCCTATTCAAAAACTAAAAGAATATGCTGAGTATCTTCAAGATGAAATAGAAAATCTGCAAGAAATTAAAAAAGCGGACATTCGTGGCGCTCAAGAAAAAGAAGTTGAAGTCGCTGTAGACATTTATAAAATGATGGCAGCACAAGTTACTTTTAACGATATTATTGGCGCTATTAACAATGGTAACTTAACGATGTCTGCTGGTAACTTAAAAGCAAGTGGACAGCGTCGTACTATTAGAGTTTTAGGTGAAATTGAAACACCTACTGAGCTTGAAAACTTTGTTGTAAAAGCAGAAAATGGAAACTCAATATACCTTAAAGATTTAGCAACAGTATCTTTTAAAGAAGAAGATAAAACAACATTTGCTAGAGAGTATGGTCATCCTGTAGTCATGCTAGACGTTAAAAAACGTGCTGGTAAAAACATGGTTGCTGCTGCAGAGCAAATTCAGGTTATTGTTGCAGATGCAATAGACAATGTATTTCCTCCAGATTTAACTGTTACTGTAGTAAACGATCAATCTTCAAAAACCATTGGTCAAGTCGATGATTTAGTAAATAACATCATCTTTGGTGTTATATTAGTTGTTACGGTTTTAATGTTCTTTTTAGGATTTAAAAACGCATTATTTGTTGGTTTTGCAATACCAATGTCCATGTTTATGTCGCTAATGATATTACAATTATTAGGTCAAAGTTTAAATACCATGGTGCTTTTTGGTCTTATTATGGGACTTGGTATGCTAGTGGATAACGGAATTGTTGTTGTTGAAAACGTATACCGTTTAATGGAGGACGAAGGGATGAGCAGAATTGAAGCTGCTAAAAAAGGTATTGGCGAAATTGCTTTCCCAATTATCATATCAACAGCTACAACAGTAGCAGCCTTTATTCCTTTAGGATTATGGCCTGGAATTATGGGAGAATTCATGAAAATTTTACCTATAACATTATCCGTAGTTTTAGGATCCTCTTTATTTGTTGCCATCTTTTTCAATTCGGTTTTAGTATCAAAATACATGACTATTGAGGATAAAGATATGCCATTAAAGCAAATCATTAAAACATCCTCTATCATAGCTATCATCGGGATATTAATATTAATTTTTGGAGGAGCATACAGAGGTTTAGGTACTGTAATGATTTTTACAGCTGTTATGCTTTGGGCTTACCGATTCTTTATCAGAAAATGGGCAAACAGTTTCCAAAACAAAGCTTTAGTTAATTTAGAAAACTGGTACGAGCGTAAATTACGTGCTGCATTATCAGGAAGAAAACCATACCTATTAAGCATTGGTACCTTTTTACTACTTATTGCCTCATTTGTGGCATTTGGTATGTCACTAGGTGCTAAACGAACAAAAGTAGAATTTTTCCCAGATAACAAACCAAATCAGATTATTGTTTATATAGAATATCCTGAAGGTACTGCTATCGAAAAAACAAATGCGATTACCAAAGAGATAGAACAACGTGTATTTACTGTATTAAATGATGACCATTACATGGATGATGGCTACAATTATTTAGTAGAAAGCACAGTATCTCAAGTTGGTGAAGGTGCAGGAAATCCGCAAACCGATGGTGGATCTGCTGCAGAAATGCCTCACAAAGCTAAAATTACTGCTTCTATGCGTGAGTACAAATTTAGACGTGGCGAAGACAGTGAAGTTTTACGACAAAAAGTACAAACAGCATTAGTAGGTATTTTTCCAGGAGTATTGATTTCGGTAGAAAAAGATGCTAATGGTCCTCCTGCTGGAGCGCCTATAAATATTGAAATTGAAGGTGAAGATTATGATGAACTTATTGCTACAGCAGAAACAATGCGTGAGTTTATTAACACCAAAAACATTCAAGGTATTGACGAGCTTAAGATTGATGTAAACAAAGCCAAACCTACAATGCGTGTAACTATAGACAGAGAAAAAGCAGGAGAACTAGGTATTAGTGCAGCGCAAGTTGGACAGCAATTACGTAGCTCAGTTTTTGGATCTAAAGCAGGTGTTTATAAAGAAGATGGTGACGATTACGATATCTATGTTCGTTTTAATAAAGAAAACAGATATAACAAAAGTGCTTTATTTAATCAAAACATTACGTTTAGAGATAATACAGGACAAATAAAAAGTGTACCAGTTTCTGCGGTTATTAAATACGAAAACAACTCAGGTTTTAGTGCTATTAAACACAAAGACACTAGACGTGTTGTAACTGTTTACTCTGCTCTATCGCCAGGTTTTACAGATGCTGCTGCTATTGTAAGTCAAATTCAAAACGAAATGAAAAGTTTTGAAAACTTACCTAAAGGCATCAAAATAGACTACACAGGTCAAATTGAAGAGCAAAATAAGCAAATGCTATTTTTAGTTGGTGCCTTTTTTACTGGACTTGGATTAATCTTTTTTATCTTAATATTTCAATTTAATTCGGTTTCAAAACCAACAATAATCATGATTGCTATTTTCCTTAGTTTTATTGGTGTATTTGGTGGTATAGTAATCTCAGAAAGTTCTTTCGTTATTATGATGACTATGGTTGGTATTATATCGCTTGCCGGAATTGTTGTAAATAATGGTGTGGTATTATTAGATTATGCCCAACTTCTTATTGACAGAAAGAAAGCAAAATTAGATTTAGATGAAGATGAGTATCTTACAAATGAAGACCTATTTGAAAGTATTGTAAATGCAGGAAAAGCACGTTTAAGACCAGTATTACTAACAGCAATTACTACCATTTTTGGATTAATACCGTTAGCAATTGGACTAAACATTAACTTCTTTACACTATTCGCAGATCTTAATCCTAACATATACATGGGAGGAGATAACGTAGTATTTTGGGGACCACTAGCATGGACGGTTATTTACGGTTTATTAATCGCAACCTTCCTAACATTAATAGTTGTTCCAATATTATTTTTCTTATCAATTAAATTAAAAATGTGGATAAGAGATAAATTTTCTTCAGACAAAAATGAAGACAATATTAAATTAGAAACTGCAATTGAAGAGTAAATTTTCAGTTTAGTACATACATTTAAATGATTTAAACAAAAAATCCGAAGTCTTTACTTCGGATTTTTTACTTTTGCATTTCTAATAAACTATTATGTACAGAAGTCATAACTGTGGTGAGTTAACTGCATCACATATAAATACAGAAGTTACCCTTTCAGGTTGGGTACAAAAATCAAGAGATAAAGGGTTTATGATGTGGGTAGATCTACGTGATCGCTACGGAATAACGCAACTTATTTTTGATGAGGAACGCACACCAAAAGCAATAATGGAACAAGCACAAAAGCTTGGTCGCGAATTTGTTATACAAGTTAAAGGAACTGTTATTGAGCGTGCTTCTAAAAACCCTAATATCCAAACTGGAGATATAGAGATTTTAGTTTCGGAATTAAACATTCTAAACGAATCTTTACTTCCTCCTTTTACTATCGAAGATAAAACGGATGGTGGTGAAGATATCAGAATGAAATACCGTTACCTTGATATTAGACGTAATCCGGTAAAAAACAACTTGATTTTTAGAGCTAAAGTAACACAAGAGGTTAGAAACTTTTTATCAAACAATGAATTTATTGAGGTTGAAACACCTTACTTAATCAAATCTACTCCAGAAGGAGCAAGAGATTTTGTAGTGCCTTCTAGAATGAACGAAGGTGAGTTTTACGCACTTCCACAATCACCACAAACCTTTAAGCAATTGCTTATGGTTGGAGGAATGGACAAATATTTCCAGATTGTTAAATGTTTTAGAGAC
This sequence comes from Olleya sp. UBA1516, assembly GCF_002323495.1. NCBI lineage: Bacteria > Pseudomonadati > Bacteroidota > Flavobacteriia > Flavobacteriales > Flavobacteriaceae > Olleya > Olleya sp. UBA1516. The sequence continues at coordinate 233,723 of NZ_DCQO01000005.1, read as the reverse complement.
GAAGATTTACGTGCGGACAGACAACCAGAATTTACGCAAATTGACTGCGAAATGGCGTTTGTAGAGCAAGAAGATATTTTAAATGTATTTGAAAACTTAACACGTCACTTACTTAAAGAAGTAAATGGTGTGGAGGTTGACAAATTCCCACGCATGTTATATGACGATGCGATGCGTTTATACGGAAACGACAAACCAGACATTAGATTTGGAATGGAGTTTGGAGAACTTAATGACGTTGCACAACATAAAGACTTTGGTGTTTTTAATAATGCTGAATTAGTTGTTGGTATCGCTGTTCCTGGCGGAAATGCATACACACGAAAAGAAATTGACAAATTAATTGATTGGGTAAAACGTCCACAAGTTGGTGCTTTAGGTATGATTTATTCGCGTTGTAATGACGACGGAACATTCAAATCTTCTGTAGACAAGTTTTTTGACCAAGACGATTTAGCTAAATGGGCAGAAAAAACAGGCGCAAAAGCAGGCGATTTAGTTTGTGTGCTTTCTGGAGACACTAATAAAGTGCGTGCACAATTAAGTGCGTTACGTATGGAATTAGCAACACGTTTAGGGTTACGTGACCCTAAAGTATTTGCACCATTATGGGTAATTGACTTCCCATTATTGGAGCTTGATGAAGAAACTGGTCATTACCACGCTATGCACCATCCATTTACATCACCAAAACCAGGTCAAATAGAATTATTAGACACTAACCCTGGAGACGTAAAAGCAAACGCATACGATTTAGTCCTTAACGGAAACGAAATTGGTGGTGGATCAATACGTATACACGACAAAGCAACACAAGCTATCATGCTTAAACATTTAGGATTTAGCGAAGCAGAAGCCAAAGCTCAATTTGGATTTTTAATGGATGCTTTTGAATATGGCGCACCTCCACATGGTGGATTAGCTTTTGGTCTTGATAGATTAGTATCTATTCTTGGAGGTCAAGAAACCATTAGAGACTTTATTGCATTCCCTAAAAACAATTCCGGTAGAGACGTCATGATTGATGCTCCTGCCCCAATTGATGATGCCCAATTAAAAGAATTAAATCTTAAATTAGATTTACAATCATAAAAATAAAAATCCTGCAAATTGCAGGATTTTTTATTACATTTAATTAATGCCAAAGCAACCATTACATAAACGTTTTTTTATCTGGAGAATTAAAAACATCTCCGAAAAAAACTTCACTTATATTTTAAGTGGATTGGTTGGACTATTTGCGGGATTAGCTGCGGTAACACTAAGAAACATAACGTTTACAATAGAAAGTGCTTTGGATAACCTAGTCGTGTTTTCTAAAAACCAAGTCTATTTTATACTACCTGTTTTTGGTTTGTTTTTAGTGTATTTATTTACCAAATATGTCTCTAAAAAAAAGGTAGAACACGCCATACCTTCCATATTGTTTAAATTATCAAAACGTAGTGGACTGATAGAGCGTTCCAAAATTTACATTCCATTAATAACTGCACCTCTAACTGTTGGTTTTGGAGGATCTGTTGGATTACTTGGACCAGCTATTGCTTCCGGATCTGCAATCAGCTCTAACTTAGGTAAGCTGTTTCATGTTAATCAACAAACACGTACTTTATTAATTGGTTGTGCAGCAGCAGGTGCCATTTCATCTATATTTAAATCACCAATTGCAGCAATCATCTTTGCGGTTGAAGTATTTAGTTTGGATTTAACCTTTGCTTCATTATTACCATTATTAATCGCATCAGTCTCTTCCGTATTAACGTCATACTTTTTTTTAGGTGACGACTTATTATTCAACTTTAATTTTTCTGATAAATTCGAAATCAAAGACACTCTGTTTTACGTAGCTTTAGGTATCGGAACTGGATTTGCTTCAATTTATTTCACTAAAATGTATTTCTATATTTTAAAATTCTTCGAGCGTTTTAAATCTAGATTAATAAAATTAATAATTGGTGGATTAGCAATTGGTGTCATGTTATATTTTATTCCACCATTATATGGAGAAGGGTTTGGCTTTATAAACAACCTATTAGCAGGAAACCATTTGGCAGCTTTAGGCACAACACCTTTTGACCATTTAAACGATAATATTTGGGTCGTTATTGGATTATTAATTGGTATAACAGTATTTAAAGCCATAGCCATGACTACTACTTTTGCGGCTGGTGGAGCAGGAGGAATATTTATTCCAACTATGGTAATGGGTAGCGCATTGGGTAATGTGGTTGCCAAAATAATCAACAATTTAGGCTTAGGGTTTAATGTGTCCGAGACCAACTTTACCTTAATTGGTATGGCTGGATTAATTGCAGGTGTGCTACATGCGCCATTAACTGCCATTTTCTTAATTGCCGAAATCACTGGTGGATACGAGCTGTTTATCCCATTAATGATAGCAGTATCTATGTCTTTTATAATTAAAAAAAACGCGATAGATTTTACCATTTACACCAAAGAGTTAGCTTTAAAAGGCGAGTTATTAACACACAATAAAGATCAAAGTGTACTAACCCTAATGTCTCTAGATAGTGTAATAGAAACTAATTTTGTAAAACTAAATCCAAACATGACGCTTGGCGATATGTTACATAAAGGTGTTGCAAAATCTACTAGAAATCTATTTCCTGTGGTTAATAAAAACAAAGCTTTAGTTGGTATAATTCTGTTGGATGATGTCCGAGAAATCATGTTTAATCAAACACTTTATGACACTACTTTAGTCGAAGACCTCATGCACAATCCACCAGATATTATAGGCTACAAAACAGATTCGATGAAAACCGTAATGGCTAAATTCCAAGATTCCAACGCATGGAATTTACCAGTAATTAAAGATGGTAAGTATCTTGGATTTGTTTCAAAATCTAAATTATTAACCGCTTACAGACGTCAATTAATTAACTACACCACCACTTAGTAAAGCATTTTATATCTTTACAAAAAATAACGTCTTTTAAAACATGAAATACATCATCGCATTATCATTTATCGCCTCAGTTGCTAGTATTATTTGTGGCTATTGGCTAGAAGTTGACTATGGACAAAAGCTAATTGGTTTTGGTGTTTTAGGCTTGTTTTTTGTGGTCATCCCATTATTTACTTACCACAGATGGAAAGATAGAGACGCCAAAGAATACATGTTAACCAAAGAAAAAATAGAAGACATGCGTAAAAAAGAAGGGGATAAAAGACGATTTTAGTGTTTTATTTGGGCATTACCCGTTTCCGCTGAAAAGCTACAAAGCGTCGGGCTATCCACTGTATCTTTTTGTTTTTTTTAGTAAAACAAAAAGGATGTCGTTTCTATCCCTAATGCACTAAACCGCTAACAACAATCTATTAATTTAAGTTTCGTTTTTCAATAAAAAAGCGCTTTAATAAAGCTGATGCTTCCTCAGCCAAAACACCACCTTCCATTTTAGTTTTAGGATGTAGCTTTGTATTTAATGCAATACAACCACGATCCTCATCTCTTGCACCATAAACAATTTTAGAAATCTGACTCCAGTACAAAGCACCTGCACACATTTGACAAGGCTCTAAAGTCACATACAACGTACAATCTTTTAAATATTTACCACCTAAAAAATTGGCAGCAGCAGTAATAGCTTGCATTTCGGCATGTGCAGTAACATCATTTAAAAGCTCTGTTAAATTATGGGCTCTAGCAATAATGCGGTCTTTAATAACAATTACAGCACCAACCGGAATTTCGCCTTTATCAAAAGCTTCTTCCGCTTCCTGGAGTGCCTTTTTCATAAAATAAGTATCGTCGTATGGGTTTATCATATCAGAAAGTTGACTATTAAAAATCAAAAATACAATTTCAAGTACTACATTTGTAAAGCAATGACTAAATTCCTTAATAAAATACAAAACCCAACACAGCTTCGTCTTTTAAAACAAGACGACTTACCTATCCTTGCTAAAGAACTTCGCGATTTTATTATCAATATTGTAGCCACAAAAGAAGGACATCTTGGTGCAAGTCTTGGTGTGATAGAGTTAACCATAGCGCTTCATTATGTATTTAACACACCAAAAGACCAATTAGTTTGGGATGTTGGACACCAAGCCTATGGACACAAAATATTAACTGGCAGACGCGATACTTTTGAAACCAACAGACAACTTGGTGGTTTAAGCGGTTTTCCAAACAGGTCAGAAAGCAACTTTGATACGTTTGGTGTAGGACACTCCTCTACTTCTATATCTGCAGCTTTGGGTATGGCAATTGCCTCTAAATTAAAAGGCGATTTAAACACACAACATATTGCAGTAATTGGCGATGCTTCTATAGCAAGCGGAATGGCTTTTGAAGGCTTAAATCACGCAGGTGTTACAGATGCCAATCTATTAGTTATTTTAAATGACAATGCTATTGGTATTGATCCAAGTGTTGGCGCGTTAAAGCAATATTTAACTAACGTTAAAAAAGGCACAGAAAAGCAAGACAATATTTTTGAAGCTTTAAATTTTGACTATTCAGGACCAATAGATGGCCATAATTTACCACTAATAATTTCAGAATTAAAGCGTTTACAAAACGTAAAAGGTCCAAAGTTTTTGCATGTAATCACCACAAAAGGAAAAGGTTTACGTCAAGCCGAAGAAAACCAAGTCACCTATCATGCACCAGGAAAATTCAATAAAGATACTGGCGAGCTAAACCCAAAATCAAACACCAAACAAGCACCTAAATACCAAGATGTTTTTGGGCATACTATTGTTGAATTAGCACAACAAAACGAAAAAATAATTGGGATTACACCTGCAATGCCAACAGGGAGCTCTTTAAAATACATGATGGAGCAAATTCCGGAGCGCGCTTTTGATGTTGGAATTGCCGAACAACATGCGGTTACATTTGCTGCTGGACTGGCCACACAAGGTATGGTTCCGTTTTGTAATATCTACTCTACCTTTTTACAACGTGCTTACGACCAAGTTATACATGACGTTGCTTTACAAAAATTACCTGTCATTTTCTGTTTAGATCGCGCAGGATTGGTTGGTGAAGATGGAGCAACACATCATGGTGTTTACGACTTATCTTATTTACGTTGCATCCCTAACTTGATAATTTTTGCGCCAAGAAATGAAGTCGAGTTACGTAACATTATGTACACTGCGCAGTTGGGTTTAAAACAGCCCATTGCTATTAGATACCCAAGAGGACGTGGTCAAAATTTAGATTGGCAGCAACCGTTTTCTAAAATTGAAATTGGAAAAGGTGAGTGCCTAAAACAAGGGACAACAACCGCAATACTTTCTATTGGGAATATGGCTAAAAATGTTACTGAAGCATTCGATTTAATTGAAGATACCTCAGCATTTTCTCATTACGACATGCGTTTTGTAAAACCATTAGATTTGGAGATGCTTCATAAAATATTTAAAACACACAAAACTATTGTTACTATTGAAGACGCTTCAGTTGTAGGTGGTTTTGGTAGTGCAATAGCTGAATTTTCAGTAAAACACAATTATAAAAATACGATAATTCTAAAAGGGATTCCGGATCAGTTTATTGAACACGGAACCGTTTTAGAATTACAGCAATCTATTCAGCTTGACTCTAAAAGCTTAAGTGAATTGTTAAAAAAAATGGCAGACTAAAAAATTAGTCTGCCATTTAAAATTATAAGGTAAATAGTGTATTAGTTTGTGGTAAACGACCACTCTTGACCAATACTTTTTACTCCGTTATTATCTTTAGTATCCACTCTCCAATAATATGTTGTAGCCGCAACAGTAGTTACATCAAAAGTTGATGTTGCTAAATCTAATTGACTAACAGCAGGATTTGTAGAAGTCCCAAAATATAAATCGTAAGTTAATGTATCTCCTGCATCTACATCTGAACCTGTCCAATCTAAAGTTGTTGTTCCTGCAGCTACAAAAGCATCTAAAGCTGGTGCATTTAATGCTGCTGTAAATGGAGCATAATTAGCCACTCCGTTTCCTTCAGTATAAAACGCTAAGGTAGGTGATGCTGCTGCATTATCCTCGCCATCTGAAGCCATAACGTTCCAATAATACGCTGTTCCTGCACCTAATTGGATTGTTATCGAAGTATTAGTGGTTGTTTGTTGTGCTACGATGTTAGTTTGGTCTCTATCTGTTGCAATTCTGATTGTGTATTCTAAAACATCATTATCTACATCTGTTGCTGCAGCCCATTCAAATGTAATGTTACTATCTATACATAACAAATCTGAACTTGGGTACACTAAATTTGAAACTGCTGTTGGAGCAGTATTTGGTACCGCTGGAGCTGCACCTCCTCCATCATCACTACTGCTACTGCAAGACGCACTAAAAAATGCTGTTATTGCTAATACAGGTATTAATTTAAATATCTTATTCATCTTTCTTTATTTTTTTATAATTTTTAAAACCTCTGGAGTATCTAAATCTACCTTAATAAAATAGATTCCTGAATTTAGATTAGCAAAAGGAACTTGAATATAATTTGCACTAGTTTTTTGATAGTTATTATTAAGTACTAACTTACCTGTAACATCATAAATTTGAATTCCGATTGTAGATTTAGAATCTGAACTTGGAATTGTTATTTTAAGATTATCAATTACTGGATTAGGACTAGCTTTTAAGCTTATCGCATTTTGAATTGTTTTTCTAAAAGTACCTTCACATGCTTTTGCTGTTTTTATCTCTAACTCTCCATTACCAACTAGATCTAAATCAAAATTAGTTTCAGAAGTTATCATGATAACTTCTTGGTTATATAATACTGTAAATGGAGCAGTACCTCTACTAACTTCTACATTGGTAGTATCTGAATTAAGAGTATTGTTATTAGCAATCTGCAATTCTATTACACCAGCTTCATCTATATTAATTTCAAAACATTGCTCGTAATCTATTGCAATATCATCTACAGAAACACAAACTGTATAAGAGCCAACAGGTAAATCTTCAAAAGTATAGGTATCATTAGTAAACGACTGAGATAAGTTTAATCCATTACCTACTAAAGTTGCAACGTAATCCACGTAAGTTTCATTAACCGTAACTACTACTTTTCCATTATCTTGACCATCACAAGTTTCTGAAATAATTTGTAAAGCAATATTATCTGCATTAGTATAACTAGTATCACAAACATCACCAATTCCGTTTCCGTTAGTATCTTGCTGATCTGTATTTGATACAGCTATACAGTTATCGACATCATCAAAAATAGTGTCACCATCTGTATCTTGACACGCATCTCCAACACCATTTCCGTCTGCATCCTCTTGACCTGGATTTGCAATTAATGGACAGTTATCATTTATATCTAATATTCCGTCACCATCTGTATCTTGACATGCATCTCCAATACCGTTTCCGTCTGAATCTGCTTGATCTGCATTAGCTGTATTAACACAATTATCGACTCCATTTAGAATACCATCACCATCTTCGTCACCATTTGCATCAATTTTAAACTCTCCAGAAAAGATTCCTCTACCATAAGTTGAAGCAAACACCATATTATCATCTCTTAAATCTAGGTCTGTTACTTTAACATTTGACATTCCGTTAAAAGCTTGACTCCAGTTTGGATTAGCATCAGAGAAATTATTTGTAAACCAAACACCTAATTCTGTTCCAATAATAACTTCGTTAGGACTTAAAGGGTTTTGTAAAATTGCTTTAACTGGCATATCAGGTAAATCTCCTTCTTTAGCTTGCCATACCAAACCACCATCGTTAGAATACCAAATACTCTCTACACCATAATTATGAATAGTTAAGAAAATTTCGTTTTCAGTAGCTCCAAATTCTACATCAGAAACACTTCCAAAAATCACATTTGAAGGATCTAATTTGGTAAATGTTGGTGTGGCTAAATTTGCATTTTCTATTAAAAACACATCTCCTAGAATTGTACCAACTAATACTTTTGATGACGTTGTAGTGTAAGGAGAAACAGTAAACGCAGTTGGTGTGCTTGTTAATAACGGATCTGTTAAACTTGCTGCTTGAAGTGTAGACTGAGATTTAATCCCAGAATATCTTCTAATAATACTATTGCCTCCTGACGAATAATTAGAATATAAAATATCTAAATTAGAATCTAATGCTTGAGGGTTTATAAACGCTCCATTTGAAGCAGTTTCATTGTTAATGGTAACATTAGAAGTTGTTGCAAAATTATAAACGTTTATCCCTGAGTTATACACGTAGTTTCTTACAAAATATTGATCTGTTCCGTCTTGGTCAAAAAATGTAAAAGCACCATCTCCACCATAAGCTTCAATCGTAGCATCTGTTTGATTTGGATTAGCATTTTCAAATAATTGTGTTCCATTATCTTGTAATCCTCCTGCAAAATAATCTCCTGTAAAAGCTGTTGTTGGAGCTACACCTACCGTATAGAATTGCGAGGTGTTAAAATCTTTATTTCTTGACGTTGTATTTGATCCTGCATTTGCAGAATAATATACACCTCCATCGTTACCAAAAGCAACTACTGTTGATGATCCATTTGCAAAGGTCATTGCATGCTGATCTGCATGAACTAAAGAAATATTTAAACTTGCAAGGTTATTATTATTTGACCATTTAGAGATTTGACTCCAGTTAGCACCTGCATTATTTGACTTAAATAAATCAATACCTCCTGCAAATATAGTTTGGTCATTATTAGGGTCTACCTCTAACATTAAATCGTAAAATGCCTGACCTCTTGTAAAGTCATTAGCTGGAATACCAGTATCTGCATCGTTAGGCAGACTCATTGTTAAGTTATTTGTAAAAGCGTCAACTGTTTTTTCCATTAAAACTGGAGCTGCAGCATTACTACCTTGTGCTAATACGTAAACCACATCTGCATTAGATGATGAAACCGCTATTTGCGTTCTAGTAGCATCCGGAACAGTACGTTTAACTGTAAACGTTACACCATCAGTAGAGTTAAGGATGTTTCCTCCACCATCACCAAAAACTGTACTATTAGTGGTTGATAACCAAATTTTGTTATCTGCACCAATTTCGATGTCGTTTGGACAAAATTTATTACCTAAAGTTGTTGTTGGTAAATTTACTTCGTTCCAATTTGTACCGTTATCAATTGATTTATATAATCCAAATTCTGGACCTGTTAAAAATGTTGCTGTACTTGCTGCTCCATAAAAACTATCTCCTGCTGCTACATAAACTTCTGAAACACCATTATTATCTCTTACTTTAATATCGTTTATAAATTGTATTCCTGGAACTAAATTACCATTTAAAACACCAATTTGCGGATTTAAAGACCCTGTTACAGTACCTGCATTAATCGCTGCTTCAATAAGATCTCCATCTGCTTGAGATATCATAACTGCAGGAATTACAATTGAGTCATCATCTCCTGACATATTAATTAATGCGTCATCCACATTATTCATCATTATAACTCCAATTGCTCCAGCATCTTGTGCTGATTTAACTTTTTCAATAAATGTACAAACCCCTCTTCTTATCAAAGCGATTTTTCCAGTCATGTCTATAGTTGATGGTCCACAACCTTCATTAGGATTATTGGATGTTTGACCGTTAGTACCTGTAAAAGGTACAGATCCATCCGCTAAAATAAACTCGGCTGTAATTACAGTATCAATACTTCCTCCAAAAATGCTTGTAGGATTAGAGATATAATCTCCAGCAATACTGCTTGGCGCATTAACCGTAATATTATTTATAATAGTTTGTGCTGTTGTTGGTCCAGAGATACCTCCTAAAACTTTAGCCCAAGTTGTACCTGCATCTTCAGACTTCCAAACACCATCTCCATTTACATCTCCTCCAACGTAAGATTCTCCTGTTCCAACATAAAAAATGTTAGTATTATTTGGATCATAAGTGATACAGCTAACTGCTAAATTTTCTGGAATATCAATTCTAGTCCAGCTAGAATTAGCGTCTGAAATATTAGTGTTTTTCCATAAACCTCCACTAACTCCACCTGCAAAAAGGGTTTGGTTAGTTGTGTCATTAGGATCAAACATAATAGCTCTTGTTCTACCTCCAACATTATTAGGACCTCTTTCTGTCCAACTGTTATCAATAGCATCTCCTGGCACTCTACCTGAAGCTAAAAAGGCTTGTCTTTTAGCTTGTTGAGCTTCTCTAATTTGTTTAAGATTTTCTGTTGTTGGTCTTCCTAAAATAGGATCCATTGTTAACTCCCATTCTTGTTCGTAGTATTTGTTAGGAGTTAATCCAGCAGCTTTTCTTTCTGGTTTAGTTAATTTTAAAACGTCTTTAAAAGGACTGTTTTCTAAATGTTTTTTGTGAATTTCTTTAGCGTTAGCCATCTCAGAAATTTCAGAGTTTTTTACTTTAGTTAGGGTAAAAAAAGCAAGACATACTAAAACGCATGACGTTAGGATAATAATTTTCTTCTTCATTTTATTTTTTTAAGAGCATAAAAATACCGGTTTTTAATATTTTTTTAAGAGTTTTATTGTTAAAAATTTATTTAATTAGAAGAAATACGAATTATAAACTAAACCCTTTTATTTTTCTATATTCGATAATCGCTTGACTATCAGACATTAAAGACACGTAATGACATACATTTAGCAATCTTACATACAAACTATCTGTATTAAAGTCTAATGTTGACGGTAAACCTTTCATTATTAACTTATCATAATTAGTAGCTTTTCCTAAAAAAGTATTATTGACAGCTTTACTGTAAGTATTTAATAATGAATTTAATATTTGATAACCAGCAATTTCTTTATCTACTACATCTTTAGATTGATACACTTTATCAATGCTTAATTTTATAATATCATTGATTTGTGCTTCATACTTACTTTTATCCAATAAGCTAATACTAAACTGACCGTTAAGTATAGCTTCTTCGTTTTCCATAAATATGGTGACTGCTTCGTTAATTAATGTATTAATGGCTAATGCACGTAAATAACTTACCCTATCCTTAGTATTAGTTAGCTTATGGTATTTATTAGTGTTAATGGAATTTCGAACTAAATTAATAAGATATTCTAATGCATACTCCTCTTCAATTAATCCAAGATTAATTCCGTCTTCAAAGTCTATTATTGTATAACATATATCGTCTGCAGCTTCAACTAAAAAAGCTAAAGGGTGACGAGAGTAGCTTAAGTTGGCAGCATTACCTCTTGGAATTAAACCTAACTCTTCTGCAACGTCTTTAAATGATTCTTTTTCGGTTTGAAAAAAACCATACTTTTTATCTGCAATATGTTGTGTTGGTTTTTTAGGTAATGAGGCTTTTGGATATTTAGTAAAAGCACCTAGCGTAGCATAGCTTAATCTTAAACCACCTTCTCTTCCTGCACGACTTTGCGTAACAATTTTAAAACCGTTTGCATTACCTTCAAAATCACATAAATCTTGATACTGACTATCAGTTAAATCATGCTTGTAATGCTGTCCTTCACCAGAAATAAAAAATTCGCCAATTGCTTTTTCACCAGAATGCCCAAAAGGCGGATTACCTATATCATGTGCTAATGCTGCTGAAGCTACAATTGCTCCAAAATCGTTTGGTAAATAGCCATGTATATTTTGAAGATGTGGATGCTTTTCTAAAATTTTTTGCCCAACTTTTCTACCCAAAGAGCGTCCCACAACACTAACCTCTAAACTATGGGTTAATCGTGTATGTACAAAGTCTGTTTTAGACAATGGTATTACTTGCGTTTTATCCTGAAGGCTTCTAAACTCTGACGAAAAAATGACACGGTCATAATCTACTTCAAAACCTAATCTGGTCTCATCTTGTTCTTTTCTTAATCTTTTATTAGTGTCGCCAAAGCGCTTTAACGATAGTAATTGCTCCCAATTCATATTCAAAATTTAGTATTGCAAGATAACTATTTGAAAAATAAAGCAAAGTACTTTCTAATGTTAACTTAACGTTTACAAAAAGTGATACTAAAACGACCCTGTTAACCTTTAGCTAACTTTTTGGTGACTAACTATTAATCTGCAGTTAACCTTGACTTTACAACATCAAGGTTTCTTTGCACCAAGAATTTTAATAGTCAAAATGAAAAATTTAACATACTTACTTTTTGCTTTATTTAGCATCGCAACTTATTCTCAAAATGGTTCGTTATCAGGAACTTTAACTGATAAAGAATTTAACGACGAACCGCTAGCATTTGCCAATATCTTAATTAAAGGCACTACTATAGGTACAACATCTGATGATAATGGTCAATATCAATTTACCGACCTTAAGCCAGGTGCATATAATATAGAATTTAGTTTTGTTGGTTACCAAACACAAACCATTGCAACTACAGTGGAAGCTGGAAAAACAACAACAATTGATATTGCAATGGGAGCAAGTGCTGCGTCTCTAGACGAAGTAATTTTAGAAACGGTTACAACCAAGCGTGAAAGCGAAACTGCATTGTTGTTAGACCAGAAAAAAGCGGTCGAAATCAAACAAAGTATTGGTGCAGAAGAATTATCAAGAAAAGGAGTTAGTGATGCTGCTGGTGCTGTTGCCAAAATATCTGGTGTATCTAAGCAAGAAGGATCAAGCAACGTATACGTAAGAGGTCTTGGGGACAGATACCTTAACACAACCATGAATGGATTATCATTACCTTCTAATGATGTTAACAAGAAAAATATTGATTTAAATCTATTTTCATCAGACGTTATTCAAAACGTGTCGATAAGTAAAGCTTATGCTTCTCAATTTTACGGAGACTTTGCTGCTGGAAATGTAGATATCACTTCTAAAGAACATAAAGGCGGTAGCTTTGCAACTGCTTTTACAGGTAGTGGCTTTAACACTAATGCTATTGACAAAAACTTTGTACGTAGTGAAGGTACAGGTTACTTTGGTTTTTATGGTAGAAATGAGCATAATCCATTTGCAATTATATTATCTCATGGTGTAGATCCTGTAGCTGTAGACACACCAATAAATGTGGCTTATGGTGCATCAGGTGGTAGCTCTTTTAATTTTGAAAACGGTTCTAGATTAAGCTTTTTTGTAACTGGTGGATTTGAAAACAACTACGAATACAGACAAGGTAGGTCTGTAGATTTTTCTACAGTGGAGAAAAAAGCATTTGAAGCTGCTGAAGAATATGAGTATTCTACAACCTCAACAGCTATGGCTAATATTAATTACAAAATAAACTCTGATAATACTCTAAGTTTTAATTCTGTATTTATTAATAGCTCTTCTGACGAGGTTGGATATTATGGAACAGATGGTAATGGAAGAAGCAGAGATGCCATCCTAAACACAGACAAAGGGTTTTACCAACAAAACATACAGTTTGATCAAACTAAAATGTTTGTCAATCAATTAATAGGAAATCATAAATCAGGTGATTTTGAATTAGATTGGGGATTTGGATACAACAAAGTGTTTTCTGATCAACCAGACCGTAAGCGTTTTAGTGTAGAAAACTATGATTATGCTTTAGATAATGATCCTACAACAAACCCAACCTTTTACAGCAATGTAGTATTTGATAACCAACGTTACTTTCAAAAAATTGAAGATGACGAATATAATGGTCGCATCAATTTAGCTTACGAAGTTAATGACAATCTTAAATTTAACTTTGGATACAATGGTCGTAACAAAACAAGACAATTTAATAATGTTAGATATGGTTACGATATAGTTGATAGTAATTATCAAATAACAGATGTAAACAACTTTGATTCAGTTTTTAATCTTGACAACTTAAATCTTACTGAATCGTCAAACGGTTTATACGAAATTAAAGTACTAAAACCTTACCCAACACTTTCTAACACTAACAGACCTGGACTTTTTGAAAACACTTACAATGGAAAGCTTAATATTTATGCTGGATATGTAGATGCTCAAATTAAAGCAGGAGAAAAATGGTTGTTTGTACCAGGCGTAAGATTAGAAAATTTTGAGCAAAGTATTGATTACAACGTGATCAACTTAGGAAATAATGGTGTAGACTCTAAAATATCTGAAGAAACATTTATTTTACCAAGTTTAAATATTAAATACAGCCTAACGGATGATCAAAACCTAAGATTATCTGCAAGTAAAACAGTATCTACACCAGAGTTTAAAGAAATAGCTCCTTTTGTTTACGAAGACGTATCAACTCGTATAGGTGGTAATCCAGATGCACTTGGTTACTCTGAAGTTTTAAATATTGATTTAAAATATGAGTGGTTTTTTAGTAAAAGTGAAATCTTTTCAATAGGTGCATTTACCAAACAAATTGACAATCCAATAAATCTTGTTGTTGTTGGTGATGCAACAGGTACTCAACGTTATGTAAGAACAGGAGATCAAGCAACTGTTTATGGTGTTGAAGTTGAATTAAGAAAAGACCTATTAGTTGACGCAGATCAAAACACCAATTTATCATTTGGAGTTAATGCTACTTACATGAAAACTAAACAAGATTTATATGAAAACATAGATGGTACTTTTGATTTAGCTTTCAATAAAACCGAAGACGAATTACAAGGTGCTTCACCATTTATCCTAAATGCAGACATCAGCTATTCTCCAACATTTAAAAACTACAAGCCTGTTGCCAACTTAGTCTTTTCATACTTCTCTGACCGCATCGACGCATTGGGTTCTGGTGATTTAGGTAATATTGTAGAAAAAAGTGTTCCAACTTTAGACTTTATCTGGAAAAACACAATCAATGATAATTTTGAAATCAACTTAAGCGCTAAAAATCTTTTAAACCCAACTATCCAATACGTTAGAGAAGACCAAAATCAAGGCGATGTATTAGTAGTATCTGCAAACGGAAAAGGTGTTACAGATTACAAAAGAGGTATGAATATAGGACTTCAACTTAAATATAAATTTTAATAAACATAACGCAAAAACATAGTACAACTAAAAAACTAAAAACAATGAAAAAACAAATAATTTTAGGCTTAGCATTAGCAGCAACAGTATTCTCTTGCTCTACTGATGACACATCTGATATTGTAATTAACGACAACAGTGTAACAAACAACACGTCTGGAGGAGGTCCAACTGACCCTTCAACTATTTTCTTGTCTGGTACTTATACTGAAGACTTAACATTAGATGCTAACAACACTTATAAGTTAAATGGATCTTTAATTATGGCAAGTGGAACCACTTTAACTATTCCGCCATGTATGACTATTAAGGCTTTATCATCTGGAGCAGATGTATATATTGCAATATCTCAAGGTGCACAAATCATAGCTAATGGTACTGCAGATTGCCCTATTGTTTTTACATCTGACGCTGCAAGTCCTGCTGCTGGAGATTGGGGAGGATTAATCTTACTAGGAAAAGCACCTATCAACTCTGTTACAGGAACAAACACTGCAACTTCTGAAATTGCAAGTTTACCTTACGGTGGAAATGTTGCAAACGATAATTCTGGATCTTTAAGCTATGTACGTGTAGAGTATTCTGGTGGTGCAGCTGATGGACAATCTGAAAATAACGGATTCTCTTTTTATGGTGTAGGTAACGGAACGTCTGTAAACTACATCCAAGCTTACGAAGGAAAAGATGATGGAATCGAATTTTTTGGAGGAACAGTTAATGCAAGCTACATCTCTGTAATCAATGCAGAAGATGACTCAGTAGATTGGACTGAAGGTTTTTCTGGAACATTAAATAATGTTTACATCTCTAACAGAGCAACAGATGACAAAGCAATTGAAGCTGATGGTTACAATACAGACTTTAGTAATGCTACAGGAATATTTTCTAAGCCAACTTTAAACAATGTATCTATTATTGGAGAAGGTTCAGCTAACTCATCAGAAGCGGTTAGATTAAGAGCTGGTACACAAGGTATATTTAACAACATAATGATTACAGGATATGCTGAAGGTTTTGATTTAGATGATGCTGACACAGGAAACGGAGTTGTAAGTGACGATCTTCAGGTAACAGGAGTAACTTTTGTTGACGTTTTAACTAAAGTTAAAAATGATACTACTGTAACTTTTACAGATGCTGACTTTTTCACTGCAGAAGGTTCTGCAACTGGAACAGATTATACAACTTGGGGAGCTGGTTGGACAATCAATTAAACCAATATACATATATCAAAAAAAAGCCTTGCAAATGCAAGGCTTTTTTTTTGATATAACAACTTAATTACTAGTAGCTACTGGATTTTTTACTTCCCACTCGCTAACATTAGCAATTTTGTTATTACTATAATCTACTTCTTTAAGAGTGGTATCATTCCAATAAAACCACTTGCCGACTTTTTTACCATTATCATAACTTGCTGAAACTTGTTTCTTGCCTGCTGTATCAAAACTTAACCACTCACCTTGCAACTTACCATCTGTCGTATAAGCTCCTGTTTGGCTTACAACTCCATTGTCGTGATAATAAACAACTTCTATTAAGTTAGTGTTTTTATTAAGTTTTAAATCCCTTTTGTCTTGAGCAAAAGAAACCACAGTAAATAAAAAAGCAATTGAAACTAAAATTGATTTCTTCATAATTATGGGTTTTAACATTATACTTCAAAGATACACAATTCATAACATTTATGCAACATTTACGTAACATTAAATTAACATTGGAATTATAAAACACTGAAAAACAATCGTTAAACAAATTAAATTAACATAATAATCCTTAATAATTACATAATATTAGGGTTACATTAAAATCACTTTGTGTGTTGATATTTGTTGGTGTCTTAAGACAACACAATTAGTATTTCATATAATCTATTAGTTTTTGTCGACTACATTATTATGATTTCTAATGAGACTGCTTTTGGCCAAAGCAGTCTTTTTTTATTAATTTTATAAGGTTAATACTTAGGAAACATTAAGTTAACATTAGAGTTATTTCTTTGCAGCGACAAAAACTAATACCTTGTAATGAAACTTACTTTATCTATTGCACTATTCTTGTGCGTAATCTTAACTGTGCGTGCTCAAGAAATTAGTGATACTTCCTTTGGTAAAGGACTAATTAATTTTACAGCAAAGGACAGTTCTTTTAGTATAAAATTTGCACCTCGCTTTCAGGTTAGATCTATATCCTCTTGGGATCATGATGGGTCGCAATATACTAGTCCAGAACACAACTTTATTGTGCGACGTGCACGTTTAAAGTTTGATGGTTTTGCCTACAGTCCAAAATTAAAATACAAAATAGAATTAGGTTTATCTAACAGAGATATTTCTGGTGCAAACCAATTTAATCGTAATACACCTAGATATATTTTAGATGCTGTAATTATGTGGCAATTTGCTGATAATTGGGAGCTTTGGGCTGGACAAACAAAATTACCAGGTAATGTAGAGCGTGTTGTGTCATCCGCAAATCTGCAATTAATTGATCGTTCTTTATTAAACAGTCGTTTTAATATTGATCGTGACTTAGGATTACAATTACGACACACATCAAACTTAGGAGGTGATTTTTTAATGCGTCAAAAATTAGCTATTTCCCAAGGCGAAGGTCGAAATGTCTCGGAAGGTAACGAAGGTGGTCTACAATATACAGGTCGTTTAGAGTTTTTACCTTTTGGTAAGTTTCAATCTAAAGGAGACTATATACAAGCAGATTTAAAAAGAGAATCTAAGCCTAAATTAATGTTAGGGTTCACTTATAATTTTAACGAAAACGCTGTACGCGAACGAAGCGGTTTAGGCGACTACCTATTTAAAAGTGATGGCACATTGTATGAAACCAACATATCTACTATTTTTGCAGATGCTATGTTTAAATACAAAGGATTTTCATTTATGGGAGAATATGCTAATAGAGAGGCCGATCAACCTATAGCAATTGACACAGATGGTACAACACCAACTGGAGATATTGTTTTAACTGGTAAAGCCCTAAATTTACAAGCTGGCTATTTATTTAAAAGTAATTATGAAATTGCAGCTAGATACACTACATTAACTTATGATGCTGTAACCGGAAACTTACCGACAGATCAGTACACTCTAGGAGGATCTAGATACATTGTTGGACACAAACTAAAAGTACAAACAGATTTAAGTTACACAACTGTAAGCGGTAACGAAGATAACATTACCTTTAGACTTGGATTTGACCTTCATTTTTAACAATAAAACATAACATTGTCATAACATTGCACTCGAAAACAGTAAAGATATTTGCAAACTTATTTTAATTAAAAACTATGGATAATATTTATTTATTTATGTTGATTGCCATAACAGTATTAGCAATCGTTGATATTGTTGTAGGTGTTAGTAATGACGCCATCAACTTCCTAAACTCAGCTATAGGCTCCAAAGCCATTTCTATGCGAACTATCATGATAGTTGCTAGTTTAGGTATCTTTATTGGTGCAGTATTTTCTAGCGGAATGATGGAAGTAGCACGTAAAGGTATTTTTGTACCTGCTATGTTTAGCTTTGAGGAGATCATGTATATATTTATGGCAGTAATGATTACTGATATTTTACTACTTGACTTTTTTAACACTTTAGGTTTACCAACATCCACTACTGTATCCATTGTATTTAACCTACTTGGTGCAGCAGTTGTAATGTCATTAATTAAAATTAGTGCTTCAGACACGCAAACATTTGCAGATTTAGGAAACTATATTAACACTAAAAAAGCTGTCGAAATTATTACAGGAATTGTAATGTCTGTCTTTATAGCATTTACTGTTGGTTCATTAGTACAATGGGTATCGCGTTTAATTTTTACTTTTCAATACGAAAAAAAATCTAAATATTTTGGAGCTATTTTTGGTGGTATATCATTAGCTTCAATAACTTACTTTATCTTTTTAAAAGGTCTTAAAGGGACTCCTTTTTACAAAAGCATTAATAGTGTTGTAGAAGGAAACGAATTATACATACTAATAGGAAGCGTTATTTTCTGGACTTTATTTTCGTATATTTTTCAAAAATTAACTAAAAAAAGTGTTCTTATTATAGTAATAGCAGTTGGTACATTTGGATTAGCATTAGCCTTTTCTGGAAATGACTTGGTAAACTTTATTGGTGTACCTATGGCAGCTTACCACTCGTTTGAAGCGATGCAAACAGCCTTTGCTACTTCAGGAACATTACCAGCAGATTTCTCTATGGCAATTTTAGAGAAAAAAGTACCCGCCGAGCCTTTATTATTGTTTATTTCTGGAGCTATTATGGTATTAACGTTATGGTTTTCTAAAAAAGCTAAAACAGTAGCCGAAACTGAAATTAACCTATCTAGCCAAGGCGATACGCATGAAAAATTTGAACCTAACATGTTATCTAGAGGTATTGTAAAAGGAACCTCAGCTTTATCTGATTACTTTAGTGCTATTGTACCTAAATCAACGCAAGCAAAAATTGACAAAAGTTTTCAAAAGCCTACTGCTAAAGCTTTGACTAAAACACAAAGTAAAGATTTACCAGCTTTTGATATGATTAGAGCATCTGTTAACCTTATGGTGGCTGGTGTATTAATTGCAATTGCTACATCTATGAAACTGCCTTTATCTACAACTTACGTAACGTTTATGGTAGCAATGGGTACATCCTTTGCGGATCGTGCTTGGGGACGCGAAAGTGCTGTATATAGAGTTGCTGGTGTATTAAATGTAATTGGTGGTTGGTTTGGAACTGCTATTGGAGCCTTTTTTGCTGCAGGTACAGTCGTGTTTTTAATAAAGTGGAATCCTAAAGTGATGACACCAATATTATTACTATTAACTGCTATTTTACTAGTTAGAAATTATTTATCACACAAAGAGACATCTAACAAAACTGCTCCAGAGGATAGCTTAACAGACTCAGAAAGTAGCTCTGTACAAGGTGTTATTCACGAAAGTGCTAAAAACATTGCTAACGTTGTAAAAAGAGGAAACAAAATTTACACTAACGCTATTAATGGTTTAGCTAAACAGGATAGCGCATTACTTAAAAAGAATAAAAAACAAGTTATTAAACTGTCTACAGAAGTAGATGCACTTAGAGATAATATCTTTTATTTTATTAAAAATTTAGATGAATCTAGCTTAAACGCAAGTAACTTTTACATCAATATTTTAGGTTATTTACAAGACATGACGCAGTCGTTAGACTACATTACTAAAATGAGTCATAAACACGTAAACAACAATCATAAAAAATTAAAGTTTAGTCAAATAAAAGAGCTTAAAGAGATTGATGCACGTTTTGATTTGTTTTTCAATAATACACAAAACGCATTTAACTCACGCTCATTTGAACAAATAGGAGATATTTTAGGAAGAAAGAATGAAATAATGGAACTTGTTTCCTCTAAAATTATTAAGCAAGTAGAGCGTACAAGAACTGAAGAGTCTAGTCCAAAAAATACAACCTTATATTTTAATTTATTATCAGAAACTAAGGATTTACTTAGTGCTACTATGAATCTTTTAGAAGAGTACCATAACGCTCATGATGCGTCTGTAACTCCTGCTACTTTAGAAGAGGAATAAATTAAATACCATTTATAATAAAAAGCTACCCTTAATCAGGTAGCTTTTTTTATGTCTATACATCAATAGTTAATACTTTAAGTATAGTCCATACTACTTTATGGTATTCAAAATTAAAAAAAAACAAAGACTTAGCCTAACCTAATTAAAACCATAATAAACAGGTGTTTAAAGTCTAAAAATCAAACTAAAAGCACACACCGTTTTCAATAAACCCAAGATTAAAACATCCAAAACAGCTTAGCTTTCGTAAATAGAATAACTAAAAAATTAATGTATTTATGAAAAAAACATCAATAGCCTTATTCGCTTTAGTAATATTGTCATCATGCGTTTCTAAAAAGAAATTTGTCGCATTAGAACAAGAAAAAGGACAAATAACTAGCGAACTACAAAAGACTCAGGTTGAAAAAGAAGAATTAGAAGCTAAATTTGCAAAAATTGAAGCTAGAGTAAATGAGTATAATTCTAAAATCAATAATCTGACTGATGAAGTAGGTGTTTTAACTGAAGAAAATCAGACTAAATTTGACGCAGTTGGAAACAAAGCTGTTATTTCAGAAAAAGCTAAAGTTGGTATGCGCGAAACTTTAAGTCGTGTAAGTCCAGAAGTAATGAAATATGTTACTACATTGGAAGACTCAATGAACATGGCTTTATCATTAAACTTAAAACGTTTTGTTGACACTACAGATTTAGATGAAAGTGATGATATCGCGATTAACATCGAGGAAACTGTAGTTATGATATCTATTTCTGATAAAATGCTTTTTAATAGCGGAAGCTACAGAATTAGCAAAAAAGCAGACAAAATATTAAAAAAATTAGCTGACGTTATAAACTCTGAGCCAAGCTTAGATGTTATGATTGAAGGTCATACAGACTCTAGAACAATCAGTACAGATAAAGTAGCTGACAACTGGGATTTAAGTGTATTACGTGCCACTTCTGTAGTTAGAAAACTACAAAAAGACTTTGGTGTGGCACCAGAAAAATTAATTGCATCTGGTAGAAGCAGCTATAAACCAGTTACAGATAACGACACTAGCGAAGGACGTTCTAGAAACAGACGTACGCGTATTTTAATACTGCCTAACATTGATAAGTTTTTTGCTTTAATGGCGCAACAAAACTAGTTAGACACAACATATATTTTAAAAAAAGCATTCAATTTTGGATGCTTTTTTTTGTATCTAAAAGTTATAAAAATTGTAATAATCAATCATTAAGATTATAAAATTATGGATAAAGTGAATAATCATGCCTAACCAAAGTGTGTTATAGCGACTTCTTAAAAACCCTAACAATAATCCAAAAGGAAAAATCCATAAAAAAGAAAATATTGAAAAGTGAATTACCGCAAATAAAAACGCTGTCGCTATTATAGTAAGCCTTGTGCTTGTCACCTCTTTTAAGGCATTAAACAAGACGCCTCTAAAAGCCAACTCCTCTATAACTGCTGGCATTAACGCAATAAATAGTGTTGCCCACAATAAAGGATAATCCAAGTACAAATACTCTTGAAAATAGTTTACAGATGCGCCATCCGCAACAAAACTATTAATAAACCCAATAAAAAAGTAAACAAAAGTGCTTGTTAATATTGGTGTAACAATCGCAAAAGCAAGATGCTTAAGTTTTAAACCTTTGTAGTTGTATAATTGTAAAACGGGTTGCAAATCAAACGACGCAAAACCAATCACAATACACGCAAAGCCTATAACTGTAATAATTTCGGCCTCTAAATTATTAGGAAACGTGATATCTATGTAATAAACTAACAACATATAAACCAACATTGCTATATAAAAACCAATAATGGTAGACACCTTTTTAAGCTTATTAGTAGACACATTTTTTACAACAGACTGTCCGCATTGCGAACAAAATTTAACTTCTGTTTCAAAAATATAATTACAATTTTTACAGAAAATAGACATTACGCAACTTTATTAATGGAGGATGCCGAATAAATCCCTTTGGCTAGATATCCAATGATTAATATTTTCCAGATTATTCCTGCTACTAATGTTAAAGGATCTGCAATAGCTGTAATAATTAGTAAAGTTAGATATAACAATAATCCTAAAATCAAGGCTATTAAAGGTCGTTGTTTAGACCAAAAACCCAAAACAACGTATACAATACTAACAACCAAGTTAATGCTTAAAGGTACTATATCTTCAGTTTTATAATAGATAAAAAACCCAAATACAGTAATAATACTTGCAATTATGAATAAAGTTTTTCTGGCCGATTTTATTTTCTCGTAAGCATTGTCCGTTTTACGCTTATCCATTACGCGTTTAGCATAAAACTTAGCAATGTCCTGATCGCTACCCTTTATTGGATATCCACATTCAGAACAAAAAGAGGCTTCTTCCTTTGCTGGTGTTTCACAATGTTTACATTCTGATTGTAATATTATACTTTGCGGTATTTCCATTAACACTTTACTTTGGTTTAGTAATATAGTATTTATTGTAGATTTTGAACAAAAAAAAGCATCCGAATGTGGATGCTTTTTTTATCATAACACTTAATACTAGCAAGTTTATATACCTGCTTTTTTATTTAAGAACCACACATTAAGCAATCATCACCTTCAGCATCTTTAGCTTGAGCGATTAAAGCTTTCATTTCTTCTGGTGTCATTGGTTCTGCTTCTGCACTAGATGTATTTGCAAACTTAGCTGCTGTATTAGCTGCTTTTTGTTGTTTTTGAGCTACACCATCATTTTCTGCAACCTCAACCGTAGCTTTTACTTCTACTGGTTCTGCCTTCTTTATTTTTGTAACCGTCATTTTTTTAGCGTCTACTGCACTCTTAGACCTTAAGTAGTACATTCCTGTTTTTAAACCGCTTTTCCATGCGTAAAAATGCATAGATGTTAGTTTAGCCATAGTTGCACCTTCTAAAAACAAGTTAAGCGATTGTGATTGATCAATAAAATAACCACGTTGTCTAGACATATCAATAATGTCTTTCATGCTTAACTCCCAAACGGTTTTATATAAATCCTTTATGTCCTGAGGAATAATATCTACATTTTGAACAGAACCGTTAGCTCTCATGATTTCGTTTTTAAGATTATCATCCCATAATCCTAAGTCTACTAAATCTTCAAGTAAATGCTTATTTACTACAATAAACTCTCCTGATAATACACGACGTGTGTAAATATTAGAGGTGTAAGGTTCAAAACATTCGTTATTACCTAATATTTGACTTGTAGATGCTGTTGGCATTGGTGCTACTAATAATGAGTTACGCACACCATGTTTTTTAACATCGCTTCTTAATTTATCCCAATCCCAACGTCCACTTAAAGTGTCCTCTTGGATATTCCATAAATTGTGTTGGAATTGTCCTTGACTAATTGGTGATCCTTCATAGGTTTGGTATGGTCCATCTACTTTTGCTTCTTCCATACTTGCTGTTAAAGCAGCATAGTAAAGGGTTTCAAAAATATCTTGGTTTAATGCTTTTGCTGCATCACTAGTAAAAGGCATACGCAATTTAATAAACGCATCTGCCAATCCTTGCACGCCTAAACCAACTGGTCTATGACGGAAGTTAGAATTTTCTGCTTCTTTAACAGGATAGTAATTACGATCAATTACTTTATTTAAGTTTTTAGTAACACGCTTGGTAATACGGAACAACTCTTTATGGTCAAACTCTCCATTTTTAATAAACATTGGTAACGCTATTGACGCTAGATTACATACAGCAACTTCATCCTTAGAAGTATACTCCATAATCTCTGTACACAAGTTAGATGATTTAATAGTCCCTAAATTTTTCTGGTTTGACTTACGGTTTGCTGCATCTTTATACAACATATAAGGCGTACCTGTTTCGATTTGAGATTCTAAAATTTTCTCCCAAAGCTCACGTGCTTTTATAGACTTACGTCCTTTACCTTCTGCTTCATACTTAGTATATAGAGCTTCAAACTCTTCGCTATGTACATCAGATAATCCTGGACATTCGTTTGGACACATTAATGTCCACTCTGCATTATCTTGGACACGTGCCATAAATAAATCTGGCATCCACATGGCGTAAAATAAATCACGCGCACGTAGCTCTTCCGCTCCTGTATTTTTCTTTAAATCTAAAAAACTAAAGATGTCTGCATGCCAAGGCTCTATATACATTGCAAAACTACCTTTACGCTTTCCACCACCTTGATCCACGTAACGCGCAGTATCATTAAATACCTTTAACATTGGTACAATACCATTACTAGTACCATTTGTACCAGCAATATAACTACCTGTAGCACGTACATTATGGATTGACAATCCAATACCTCCTGCAGATTGTGATATTTTAGCGGTTTGTTTTAATGTGTCGTAAATACCATCTATACTATCATCTTGCATAGCTAATAAAAAGCATGAAGACATTTGTGGTTTTGGCGTACCAGAATTAAAAAGTGTTGGTGTGGCGTGTGTAAAATATTTTTTAGACATCAGCTCGTATGTTTCGATAGCTGCTTCTAAATCGTTTAAATGGATACCTATAGAAACACGCATTAACATATGCTGTGGTCTTTCGGCAATTTTCCCATTTAGTTTTAATAAATATGAACGCTCTAAAGTTTTAAACCCAAAATAATCATAACTAAAATCACGATTATAGATAATAGTCGAGTCTAATTTATCTTTATTATCCATGATGACGTTATACACCTCATCAGACAATAAAGGAGCTTCTTTACCTGTTCTTGGGTTTACGTACATGTATAAATCATGCATGACTTCACTAAATGTCTTTTTAGTGTTTTTGTGTAAGTTAGATACTGATATACGAGCAGCTAAACGTGCATAATCTGGATGAGATGTTGTCATTGTTGCAGATACCTCTGCAGCTAGATTATCTAATTCACTAGTAGTAACTCCGTCATATAATCCTTCAATTACACGCATAGCAACTTTTAATGGATCTACAAGTTCGTTTAAACCATAGCACAATTTACGCACTCTGGCAGTTATTTTATCGAACATTATTTGCTCTTTTCTTCCGTCTCTTTTAATTACATACATACTTTACACTGTTTATTATTCTTTTCTGATTTGCCTTTCAGAAAAGGGGTTAACTTCTTGACCTAAATATAGACCAACCTGTTTTTCAATAGGTTAGTTATTTAAGTATTAATTATTTTTTTTGGGTTGGGTATAAAAAGTTTGTTAAGCGTTGCATGCAATGCTATAACAACTAAATAATCCAATAAAAATTATCTACGATTAGATTTCGGTATTAAAAGTCGAAATCCATATTGTATTTATCCTCATCAACTTCTTTGTTCATAACACCAGCCTTTTGGTAATCACCAACTCTTTTTTCAAAAAAGTTAGTTTTACCTTGTAGTGATATCATTTCCATAAAGTCAAATGGATTAGCGGTATTATAAACCTTATCGCAACCTAAGTCATCTAATAAACTATCGGTTACAAACTCAAGATACTGAGTCATTAAATTAGCATTCATACCAATTAAACTTACTGGAAGAGATTCTGTTATAAATTCTCTTTCAATGTTTAAGGCATCTACTATGATTTCTTTAATACGTTCTTTTGGCACTTTATTGACTAAGTGGTTTTCATGAAGGTGTACTGCAAAATCACAGTGCATTCCTTCATCACGAGAAATCAACTCGTTAGAAAACGTTAAACCTGGCATAATACCACGTTTTTTCAACCAAAATATAGCACAAAATGAACCTGAGAAGAAAATCCCTTCTACTGCTGCAAACGCAATTAAACGTTCAGCAAAGCTAGGAGATTCTATCCATTTTAGTGCCCAATCTGCTTTTTTCTTAATAGCTGGAAACGTTTCAATAGCATTAAACAAGCCATTTTTTTCAGTTTCATCTTTAACATAAGTATCAATTAATAATGAATACGTTTCACTGTGTATGTTTTCCATCATAATTTGGAAACCATAAAAGAATTTTGCCTCACTATACTGTACTTCGTTTACAAAGTTTTCAGCTAAATTTTCGTTAACAATACCATCGCTAGCAGCAAAAAATGCTAGAACATGTTTGATAAAGTAACGCTCGTCGTCATTTAATTTTTCTTTCCAATCTGAAATGTCTTGGTGTAAATCAATCTCTTCTGCTGTCCAAATACTAGCCATAGATTTTTTATACCACTCCCATAAATCATGGTGTTGAATAGGAAAAATTACGAATCTATCTTTATTTTCTGCTAAAATTGGCTCTACTTCTTGCGACATTGTACTATGTTTTTCTGTGATTATAATATGCGATTATTTGCTTTGACTTGGGACTAACAAAGATTGGAAATAATCTATGATTTAAAAAGCTTGTTTAAGCTAAATGTTTTCAAAGTTTTTAACATCGATTGTTGAAATGTAGGTCTACAAGTGGCTGTTGTTGATGTTTCGGATTTTTTAACATTTTAATATTTTTTTAACATTGAAATTAAACGCTTAAAACACCTAAACAAACAAAAATAAGTTGTAATTTAATAGTCATTTTTTTTTCATCAAATTTAAAATACATACTACACTTCTAACTGACTAACACTCTAGTCACTATGTAACCTTTAACAAAAAATACTTTTGTAGCATCTTATTTATCAGCGACATACAACGAAACCTAAAAGTTTTGTTTTGTTTGCATTATTAAAAATAAAATACGTAAATGGCATAAAAAAAATGAAACTGAGATTATTATTATTTTGTAAAATATTACAATTAATACCACAAAAACGTTGCTACTAAAAATACACAAAACGTATTTTATAACAAACGTCAATTAGTATCAAAATTTGATATAAATAGTGTTAAAAAAAAATTGTTTTTATTTGAATGGAGCATTACAAAATCATCTCACTTTTCCCTTTTAAATTAAGTTAAAAAGAGATGAGATTTTAGCCTTAAATAGTAAAGCTTTTTATACTTTTCTTTAAGAGAATTAAAGTATGATTTTTATAGTTGACTTAAAACTATTGGCAGAGCCGAATTATTTAGACATTTTTTCGGCAACTTTTTCAAGTTCTGTATACCAATCTTCTCCAAATTTTCTAATAAGTGCTTCTTTAACAAATTTATAAACTGGCACTTGTAATTCTTTACCTAAGGTACAAGCATCATCACAAATATCCCATTTATCATAGTTAACAGCAGAAAACTCGGTATAATCCTTAACTCTTATTGGATACAAATGACAAGAGACTGGTTTTTTCCAATCTACATCGCCTTGATTATAGGCTTCCTCAATACCACAAAGCGCAGTTTTTTTCTTATCAAAAATAACATAAGCACAATCTGCACCATTAATTAAAGGGGTTTCTATATCTCCAAAATCGGTAACAATAGACGTGCCCTGAGCTTCAATTGCAGCAATACCTTCTTTACGTAAATACGGTTTTACTTTTGGGTAAATGTCTTTTAATATTTGAGCTTCTTCTTTAGATAAAGGTGCACCAGCATCTCCATCAATACAACATGCGCCTTTACATGCAGAAAGATTACACATAAAATCCTTTTCTATTATAGCCTCAGACACTATAGTTTTACCTAATTGAAACATAAAATAACTTAACTTATTTTTTTACAAATATAAAGCATCTAAATAAAGTAAGCGCTATAATTTTAAAACTAGTAACTTATTCATTGTTTAGCACTAAAATTCAATGAATTAAGACTACTTTTGCAAAAAAATTAAATAATTAAAATTATACGTTATGCCAATAAATTTTAAAGAAATATTTACTGTATTTATGGTGCTTTTTGCAGTAATTGATATTGTAGGTAACATTCCAATAATTATTGATTTGCGTAAAAAAGTTGGTCATATACAAAGTGAAAAAGCGTCAATTATAGCTGGAATTATATTAATCTCATTTTTATTTTTAGGAAAAAGCATATTAAATCTTATTGGTATTAATGTCAGCTCATTTGCGGTAGCAGGATCATTTATATTATTTTTTATTGCTTTAGAAATGATTTTAGGAATAACCCTATACAAAGAAGAAGACACTAACCCTTTAACTGCATCTGTGTTTCCGTTAGCTTTCCCGCTAATTGCTGGACCAGGTAGTTTAACTACATTACTGTCTTTACGTGCTGAGTATGATATTAAAAATATAATTATAGCTGTAATTTTAAACGTGATTGTAATTTACATTGTTTTAAAAACATCTAAACGCATTGAACGCCTTATTGGTCAAAACGGAATTAGCATTATTAGAAAAGTTTTTGGAGTCATCTTATTAGCAATTGCTGTCAAACTGTTTACCGACAATATCAAAGTACTTTTAACCTAATTGTTGTATTTTTATAAAAATTTATTTTAATGAAACTATTTACATACATCACAACTATAATATCTGTTGTTTTAATAATATATAATGCTACAAACCTTAATTTTTCTGCATTATTTGAAGGAAAAAGCATTGTTGCAATAATCACCATACTAGCCTCATTATGTGCTATTTGCTTAGTACATATTTTACGTATTTCTAAAAAAATAGAAGTTAAAAGCAAAAGCTAATGGATTTTGATACTATAATAATTGGTGCTGGAGCTGCAGGATTATCTTGCGCATTAATTTTAGGTTCTGGACTTAAAAAACCTTTTGCTGAAGGAAAAAAAGTTGCATTAATTACGCATCAAAAAAATTCGCATTTACAAAATGCATTATTTAATAATGTTTTAGGACTTAAACCAGGCACTTTAGGAAAGGACTTACTTGAAGAAGGCATATTACAATTAACGCAATTATATCCTGAAGTTATACAGATTGACAAGGAAAAGGCAGAACAAGTTATTGAAACAGAATCTGGCTATAGCATTGTTACAAACAAAAAAACTTACACAACAAAACGCGTTGTTATTGCTGTTGGCTACACTAATTTATTAACCATATCTGGATTAGAAAACTACGTTAAACCTCATCCAAAAGCTGCGATTGAAAAAGATAGGATTTGGCTAGAAAACACAGACCATTTAATAAAACACAACCTTTATGTTGCTGGAACTTTGGCTGGTTGGAGAAGTCAGTTTGCTATTGCTTCCGGAAGTGGAGCACATGTAGGAACCGATATTTTAACTTTATGGAATAATGGCAAACATACTAAGGTGCACGATAAAATTTAATTTGCACTATTAGATAAGTCAATAACTTTATCAATCATTATATCATGCTTGTTTAATATTTTAAAGTAAGCACCAAAACCATATAACTGTTCTGCTAGAGTGGCTTTTAAATAATGTTTAACCTCTTCCTTATAAGCTACAAATACGATGTTAGAGCGTGTTTTTATTTTTAAAAAATCTTCGAAAGATTTTACAACTTCGTCCGTAATTTTAAAGTTATTAAAAAAGTCTTGCCTAGACATGTTTTTATAAACGTTACGTTCTTTTTCTAGCTCTTCAAAAATAAAATTATTTAATAATCCTCTTTTTTCTAAAAAAGTCAAGGTTTCGTTTAGCATTTTAGTGTCATACGGAACAAAAACATCAGGTATTATTCCTCCTCCACCATAAACAATGTTTCCCTTTGGTGTTGTATACTTCAAGGAGTCTGCTACTTCAATTTTACTTTCGTCTAAAAGCTCTCCACTGTTTAGGCGATCAGAATAATCGTCATAATAATCTCGGCTACCATTGTCGTAAGATCGTTGTATAGATCGACCAGTTGGTGTATAATATTTAGACACTGTTAGTCTTACCGCACTTCCGTCTCCTAATTTCATTTCGCGTTGCACCAATCCTTTACCATAAGAACGTCTACCTACAATAGTCCCTTTATCATTATCCTGCAAAGCACCTGCAATAATCTCTGAGGCAGAAGCAGAGCTTTCATCTATCATTACATACACCTGTCCTTTTTCAAAGTCACCTCGCTTAGTTGCATAGCTCCTATCTTCTTTTCCTTTTTTATTTTTAGTGTAGACTATTAACTTATCATCTTCCAAAAACTCGTCAACAATATTTACAGCTACTTCTAAAAAACCACCTGGATTACCTCTTAAATCTAAAGCTAAACTGGTCGCTCCTTGCTTCTTTAAATTTAGTAATGCTTTTTTAAATTCTGTAAAAGTACTTTCTGCAAATCGGTTAATTTTAATATAACCCAACTTATCTGTTAACATATATGCTGCATCTACGCTTTTAATTGACACCTCATCTCTGGTCACATTAAAAGTTAACAGCTTAGGCTCTCCTTTTCTAAAAACTTCTAAAAGCAACTGTGTGTAGCGTTCACCTTTTAGCTTATCAATCAAGGTATCATTATCATAACCACCACCTAAAAGCGACTCGCCATTTGCAGATATAATCCTATCTCCTCCAACAATACCTACTCTTGCGCTTGGACCATTTTCAATAGTTTTAATAACTGTTATGGTATCTTTAAATGTGTAAAAATTAATACCAATACCTACAAAGTTACCTTTCATGTTTTCGGCAACTTTTTGCATATTTTCTTTTGGAATATAAACTGAATGAGGATCTAGATTTCCCAAAATTCCATTAACGGTAACATCTACAATACTGTCGGTATTTACATCTTCAACATACTCATAATCAATATAATCTATTAACCTATTAAGTTTATCCTTTTTACTATTAGATGTAAATAACCTGTCTGATGAATCCCCAAAATTTAATTTTCCACCAATAAAGATTCCTGCTGCAATTGCAACACCTATAATTAAAGGAAAATATGTTTTGGATTTGGACATTAGTCTTCTAATTGTTCGATTAATTGGATATCTATTCCAGCTTTTTCTAAAAATTTTAAGCCTGAATTATCTTTGTATCCTTGATTATACACTACACGTATTATGCCAGCTTGATGTATTAGCTTACTACAATCTTTACATGGTGACATTGTAATGTACAATGTTGCACCTTTACAAGATTGTGTAGAAGACGCTACTTTTAAAATTGCATTAGCTTCTGCATGTAAAACATACCATTTTGTGTAACCCTCTTCGTCCTCGCAAAAATTTTCAAACCCACTTGGTGTACCATTATAACCGTCTGAAATAATCATTCTATCTTTAACTATAACAGCTCCTACTTGTTTACGCTTGCAATAGGATAACTTACCCCATTCTGTAGCTATTCTTAAATAAGCTTTATCGTATTTGAGTTGTTTTAAGTCTGACATAATTAGGTAATAGAAATTATAACGCATAAAATGATGCGCTTAGATATAAACGAAGATACTCGCTTCATATTTTAATCACAATTTTAAATATGAAGTTTATGAAAATTTTAATGATACTTAACCTAAAAACGGACTGTTTAACAACATAGGAATTACTAATCCAACAACAATTGCAGAGATTACCATAACCCAATCACGCTTAGAAAATCTAAATACAGTTTGAAAAATGTAACTTAAAAACAAGACTACAAAAACAATTATAATTTGAGCAATCTCTATACCTAATGCAAATTCTACAAGTCGCAATAACTTACTATCGCCTTGATCTAAACTCATCCTAAACTCTCTAGCAAAACCAAAACCATGTACTAAACCAAAAAACAAGGTAGACACAAACAAAAGTCCAATTTTTTGGCTTTTAGCAATCTTACCTGCTGTAAAGACATTATAAACAGCTACAATTAATATAGTAACAGGAATCAAAAATTCAATTAAATTACCATCTATTTTTACTTTTCCGTAACTAGCTAAAATCAAAGAGATTGTGTGACCAACAGTAAACATTGTAACTAGCCACAATACACGTTTCCAATCTTTAAAAAGATATGGCACTGCCAAAACAATTAAAAATAAAACATGGTCATAAGCGTTGATATCTAATACATGGTTAATACCATACTGTACATTTATCCAAAATTCTTGGAACATATAAATTAGGTTTTAGGGTTGTGGTAAATATACATAAAAACAAAAACGCTAGCCAAATTATAAGCACGATACAGATTAAAAAAAAGAGTTTAGTAAAAAACTATAAAATATAGCGATAGTTTGGTAAATTTGAACTCTAAACACCACCTTTTATACCTATGGAATTATATCCTTTAAAATTTCAACCGCTTTATAAATACAGAATTTGGGGAGGCGAAAAACTAAAAACTGAGCTTGGTAAAAACTATTCCAAAAACATGATAGGTGAGTCCTGGGAAGTATCTGACGTTAATAATGACGAAACGATTGTACTAGAAGGTCCACTTCAAGGGTTAACATTAAAACAATTAATCCAAAGATATAAAGGCGATTTTTTAGGCGAAACCGTTTATACTACATTTGGAAACAACTTTCCTTTGTTAATTAAACTTATTGATGCAAAAACGCCTTTATCAATACAAGTTCATCCAAGTAACGAAGTAGCTAAATCACGACACAATTCTTTTGGAAAAAACGAAATGTGGTATGTTATGCAAGCCGAAAAAGAGGCTGAATTAATCATTGGATTTAAAGAAAACTTATCTCCAGAACAATATGAACAATATTTAAAGGATGGTAAGATATTAGACGTAATGAACCATGAGATTGTAAGTAAAGGAGATACTTTTTATGTCCCAACAGGTCGTGTACATGCAATTGGAGCAGGTGTGTTATTAGCCGAAATACAACAGACCTCTGATATCACATATAGGATTTACGATTATGACAGAACAGATAGCACTACTGGTAAAAAAAGAGAATTACATACACAACTTGCAAAGGACGTTATAGATTTTTCAGTACAAGAGAGCTATAAAACAAACTATAACAAAACGACTAACCAATCTAATGATTTAGTTCATTCACCTTACTTTAAAAGCAATTTTATTAAAATTGATGGTACACTAAATAAAAATTACAGCAATATAGATTCGTTTATAATATATATATGTGTTGAAGGAAACGTAGAAATTGAGTGGAAAAAGGATGTTTTTACCTTAAAAAAAGGTGAAACAGTATTACTTCCTGCTAGTATTAAAAACATTTCTTTATCTTCAACGTCTTGTGAGTTACTAGAAGTTTATTTATAACAATTACTATGAAAAAAATTACTTTAAAAGATATAGCTAATCATTTTAGTGTTTCAATTTCGACAGTTTCAAAAGCTTTAAATGATAGCCCAGAGATTAGTAAATCTACTTCAGAAGACATAAAAGCTTACGCTAAAGAAAAAAATTACACACCAAACTTTAATGCCTTAAGCTTAAAAAATCAACGCACTAAAACCATTGGGATTATCATTCCAAACATGCTTAACTATTACTTTGCACAAGTATTAAAAGGAATAGAAAAAACAGCTACAAAAAAAGGTTACAAAATAATTACTTGTATATCCAATGACTCACTTAACAAAGAAATTGAAACGATAGAAATGCTATCCACAGGTGTTGTAGATGGTTTTATCTTATCTGTAGCTGAAGAAACGGAAACCGAAGCATCTTTTGATCATTTTAAATCTTGTATTGCTAAAGAAATCCCTTTAGTCATGTTTGATCGCGTTGTTGAAGACATAGATTGTGACAAAGTAATCACTAACGACTTTATGGCATCTGTAAACGCTGTAAATTACTTAAAAAATAAAGGCTGTAAAAAAATAGCTTTTGCTGGCGCAAATATGGACTTAAGTATAGGAAAACTAAGATATGAAGGCTATTTAGCTGGTTTAAAAAATAATAATTTAGAAAAAGACGACGACATTATAATAACAACTCATGAAATATATTACAAAAAACATGAAGCTGTCGTAAAACCATTATTTGATCATACTTTTGATGCTTTTATTGCTTCTGACGAGTCCGTAGCAATTGCTGCAATGAAAATAGCCCATGAAAAAGGCATTAAAATACCTACAGAATTATCTGTTTTAGCGTTTTCTAACGGAATTTTAGCAAGACACTCCAATCCTAGATTAAGTACAATAAGTCAACATGGAGAAATTATTGGCGAAAGAGCAGCCACACTTTTAATCAATAAACTAGAAAAGAAAATAACAAATACAACCATTGAAACTATAGAAACTGATATTGTATTTAGAGACTCTTCAAAATAAGACTAAACAAAACAACAGGCTAACAACTAGCTAATTACAACCAATAAAAAAAGCCTTTATAAAACTATTTTTTAGTATTATAAAGGCTTTAAACGTACTCAAGGTGGGAATCGAACCCACACTCCGAAGAATCGGATTTTGAATCCGACGCGTCTACCAATTCCGCCACTTGAGCAATTTGAGATGACAAAAATAAATATATTTTAGAAATATCCCGTAAAAATAGCGTCTAATATCTTTTAAAGCTCAAAAATTATACTAAATTTGCACCTCATTAAAAATCATGTAGCCTAAAAACCTACCAAACAACAGATTAACAATGCCAAACACAAAGCCAGAAGCTAAAATATTTTCCATTACGCAAAGTAAAGCGTTAGCAGAGAAAATCGCTCATGCTTACGGATCAGATTTAGGCAAAGTAATAACATCAACTTATAGTGATGGTGAGTTTCAACCATCATATGAAGAATCTATCAGAGGAACTCGTATTTTCATCATTGGATCAACAAATCCAAGCTCAGAAAACTTAATGGAAATGTTGTTAATGATTGATGCAGCAAAACGTGCGTCTGCAAGACACATTACAGCTGTATTACCTTACTTTGGTTGGGCAAGACAAGACCGTAAAGACAAACCTAGAGTACCTATTGCTGCTAAATTAGTAGCAAAAATGTTGGAAGCAGCAGGAGCTACTAGAATTATTACTATGGATTTGCATGCTGACCAAATACAAGGATTTTTTGAAAAACCTGTAGATCATTTGTTTGCTTCAACCATCTTTTTACCTTATTTAAAAGATTTAAAGCTAGACAATTTAACTATTGCTTCTCCAGATATGGGAGGATCAAAACGTGCTTATGCTTATTCAAAAGCATTACAAAGTGATGTGGTTATTTGCTACAAGCAACGTGCTAAAGCCAATGTAATTTCACACATGGAATTAATTGGAGATGTTACTGGTAAAAATGTAGTATTGGTAGATGACATGGTAGATACTGCTGGCACACTTACAAAAGCAGCGGATTTAATGATGGAACGTGGTGCATTAAGTGTAAGAGCTATTTGTACACATCCAATATTATCAGGTAATGCTTACGAAAGAATAGAGAACTCTAAATTAGAAGAATTAATCGTTACAGACTCTATCCCATTAAAGCAAGAAAGTAAAAAAATAAAAGTTTTAAGCTGTGCTGATTTATTTGCCGAAGTCATGCAAAATGTACATTACAATAAATCAATTAGCTCAAAATTTTTAATGTAGTAACGTATAACTACATCAACAACGTATTTAATAATTAAACATAAATAATAAAATGAAGTCAATTACAATCAACGGATCTCAAAGAGAAAGCGTGGGCAAGAAAGCAACAAAAGCCTTACGTAATGCTGGTCAGGTTCCTTGCGTACTATACGGAGGAGACAAACCAGTTCATTTTTCAGCAGCTGAGTTAGCATTCTCTAAATTGGTATACACACCAAATGCGCACACAGTTGTAATCGAATTAGAAGGTGGAACAGTTTTTAATGCTATTTTACAAGACATTCAATTTCACCCTGTAACAGATAATATTTTACACGTAGATTTCTACCAAGTATTTGAAGACAAAGAAATCACAATGGATATTCCACTTAACTTTATTGGTAACCCAAGAGGTGTAAGAAATGGTGGTGTTTTACGTAAAAACAAACGTAGTTTACGTGTTAAGGCTTTACCAGGAAACTTACCTGATTTTATCGATGCAAATATCGAAGATCTTAAAATCGGTAACAAATTATACATTACTAAGTTAGAAAACGAAGCTTACACTTTTATGCACCCAGACAACACTGTTGTGTGTTTAGTAAGACGTTCTAGAGCTGCAGTAACTGTAGACGATGAAGATGAAGATGAAGATGCAGATGATGTACCAGCAACTGAAACAGATGATGTAGCTGCAGTAAAAGATTAAATTTCTTTTAAAATTAAATACCAAAAAGCATCCTTTTAATTTAGGATGCTTTTTTTATTTTTACAAAAACAGACATTATGCTTAAATGGATTTTTAAACTGTTTACAAACAATAAATCCTCAAATTTTATTGAAGAATTAGATCCCATGAAAAAATTTTTAATCGTAGGCTTAGGTAATATTGGTGAAAAGTACGAGAATACACGCCATAATATAGGCTTTAAAATATTAGACTTTTTAGCTACAAAGGAGGACATTACATTTGAAACTCAAAAATTAGGAGATGTTGCAACCTTTAGATATAAAGGCCGAACATTTATTTTACTAAAACCAAGTACCTATATGAATTTAAGTGGTAAGTCTGTATTATATTGGTTAACTAAAGAAAAAATTCCTTTAGATAATTTACTTGTTATTACAGATGACTTAAACCTACCCTTTGGAAGTCTCAGGATTAAAACCAAAGGTAGTGATGGAGGACATAATGGACTAAAAGACATTCAAGAAAAATTAAACACCTCAAAATATAATCGTTTTAGATTTGGTATAAGCGATGCTTTTAGCAAAGGAAGACAGGTTGATTATGTATTAGGCGAATGGGAAGATGATGAAAACAAAAAACTTCCGGAACGCTATGAAAAAAGTGCAGAAATAGTAAAATCTTTTGGTACTGCTGGAATCAATAATACAATGAATAATTTTAATGGAAAATAAAAAAAGGAAGCTAAATAGCTTCCTTTTTTTATTTATAAATATTGAGCAGTAAATTACTTTACAATTAACTTTTTAGTTGCAGTAGACTTTCCGTCTGTAATACTTAATAAATACAATCCGGATTCTACATTATTTAATTTTATAGTTTGATTAAATTCAGTAGAATTTTGAAAAGACTCATTAAAAACACGTCGTCCTCTAACATCATAAACAACAACATTAACATCACTAGACAAATTATTATTATTCATTTGGATAACAAACTCTCCATTATTAGGATTTGGATACACATTAAAACTACTAAAATCAGTAAATTCTGTAACAGATAAAGATGCCATTACATTAATACGGTAATCTTCCACCTCAGCATCATGACCATTTTCGCAAGAGTTTGAAGCAGATGCATACTTTGTAGTTACACGCATAGTTGTCGCTCCAATAAGTGCATCAGAAGGAACGGTAACCATTAGTCCAGAATTTCCTGAAGGCCCATTTGTTACATTAATAGCAGAGCCTAAGTCATAAGTTTCATTTGCTTCAAATAAACAATTTTGATTCCAATCAATCCAAACATTAGTTACACAAGTATAGTTACCATCTGTATTTTGGTGTGTTACTAATGGATAAGTAGAGCCTCTATTAACATCCGTTGTTTGAGTTGCAATAGTAGACCCTGTATAATCACTATAACCTGAAGGTTTACCAGAAGTATTGTTTATATCTGCAAATTGAACTAAAGTCGTACTAGTTTGATAACTTGTATTAGCAACAGATGCACAGATACCGTCAATAATTGTTAAAGGTAAATCCACTGCTTTAGTTTGTGTAGCAGACG
The DNA here is from genome assembly GCF_002323495.1 of Olleya sp. UBA1516. NCBI lineage: Bacteria > Pseudomonadati > Bacteroidota > Flavobacteriia > Flavobacteriales > Flavobacteriaceae > Olleya > Olleya sp. UBA1516. Next base: position 195,766 of record NZ_DCQO01000005.1, on the reverse strand, counting down.
TACCTGTAATAGTAATTGTATAGTCACCAGCTGCAGCGCTTAGTAAACCAGATACGCTTACCAGAGTTGTTCCATCAGTATTTAAACTTGAAGGTGTAAATATCACATTTGCACTTGGTAATGCTGGACTGATTGAAGACGTGAAGTTAGTTGTCTCTGAAAAACCATTAACAGTAATCATATCTACAGTATAATCCACCGCATCTATACTACAAGCAACTTGAGCTCCTGTAGCATTATTAAGCACAAAAGAAGGCGTATTACTTATTGAAAACACGCTAGACATAGCATAAAATATATTATCCGCAGCCTCAACCATTACTCTAGCATTATCCGTATCTGCAATTGCAGGTATAGTCACAACTTCTGTCCCATCATTAGCTGTACCAGATGCTAAAGTTATTGGGTAAGTTAAACCTCCATCTGTCGAAAATTTAATATTTACCGATTGGCAATTAATAACCGTTCCATCAGTATCTCCAACATTCCATATTAAAGTTTGATCACTTCCTGAACCCCAAGCTGGTGGAGTAACAACAGTAAATGGCTGCGTACCTACAACGTCAACCACCATTAAATCTGCATCAGTTTGTCCAATACCATTAGCAAAACCACTAGCATTATCCCTTACTATAAAGGAAAAATTCATGGTTCTTGCAACAGCAGGAGTCACTTCCCAAGTTGGTGTTAAATTACCAGCAACCACATCACTATAACTTGGCATATATCTATCTGGAGAATCTGTTGGCAATATAGATCTATACATTGGACCTGTAGTCCAATTTGGTTGTGGCGCTCCGTTTGTTGGTGCCTGAGACGGATCGTTAGGACTCCAATTATACGTTAAACTTGCTAATCCATCAGGATCTGTTGCTGACCCTCTTAAAACAAAAGCTGTACTTGGTGGAATTGAATAATCAGAACCTGCATCTGCAACTGGAGGTTGATTAGTTAGCGCCATAGTCACACCACAATCACTAGTTCCTCCTGGTTGGATATTAGCAGAGATATCTCTAATATTTACATAGTTAAAATGAGCATCACTATTAGATTGTACGTTAGTAGCACAAATACCAGCATAACCCATAATAGAACTACCAGAAGCTGGCTCTACTTCTGTCATACCATTTCCTGAACGACTGCAAGTATTCATACTATGCCATCCATCAAATTGATGACCCATTTCATGCGCAACATAGTCAATATCAAATGCGTCTCCTGTAGGATTTGGTCGTCCCGTATAACCTCTACCCTTTTGATTTCCAGTATAAGGTGGTGCACCATCAAGACACACACAACCTAAACAACCTGCACTACCTCCTCCAGAGGTATTAAAATTATGGCCTATATCATACAAGCTTTCATCATTTAATGTTGTAGAAATCACTTGTTGTGTTTTTGTATTAAACTCTCCTGTCCAAGGATCTGTCGCTGCGTTATAATAAATCAATTGGTCATTTTGATTAATAAACACTAGTGTTATAGCCAAATCTCTTTCATAAACTTCATTTACTCTATTAATAGTAATTGCCATTTGAGCCTGAATATTTTGCTTCTTTTGTGCATCTGTTCCTGTTCCAGCAAATAATGCTCCATACTCACCATTACAGGTTTGAGCTAATCGATAGGTTCTAAGTTGCATATCGTCGGTATCAGCCAAAGCTCTTGCTGTTTCATTAGTAAGTGATCTAAGCTCTATGTTTTCATCTGTCAAACACTCAAAACCTTGTAAATCTTGACCTAAAGCACTTCTTTGATACACAATATAAAAGTCATTAGTAACAGTGTAAGGATCGATAAATAATGACCCTCTTTTTCCTGACAATGACATTGTATGTAATCCAAATTGAGTTAAACTAAACCGCATTGTAGCTGTTGGATCATCAACACCGACAGCTTTATACGTTTTAATCATCGGATTTTTCGCTGCTAATTCTGACTCCATAATTGGAGATTCAGAAACACTAAAGCGTTCTAACTTACCAGTAGCATCAGGAAAGTAAGCTATAACATTAGACTTACCTATATTTTCACCTCTTAAAGGAGCGTCTTTAATTGCTAATCTAAATTTTTCAACGTTTAAGGAAAATACTTGATAATCATCTGGAAAAGAAGCACGTCTAACTTTTTCTAAATTAGAAGTTTTAGCTTCGGTAGATTTAATCCAATAGTCTTGTTGACCATAGGAAAATACAAATGAAAGCATCATAAGTATTTTAAATAAATTGAGTAATCTTGTTTTCATGACAGCTGGTTTTAGTTGAATTATTAGACTAAAATAATGAGAATTCTTAATAAAATGCGTAAAAAAATAATATTCCTTTTAAAATTTAACACCCTAATTAGCAATTTTTCCATAAATTTATCGGATTAAACTAAAAAACCCTTTGATGAAAAAAATTACACTTTATCTTTTTTCTATACTATTCACTTTAAGCTTAACAGCTCAAGAGGAAAAGAGAAATAACGGTCAAAAAAACGTAACCCCTGAAAATGCTCGTAGTCTAGAGGACACAGGTTATGTAAAATGTTCAAGCACAGAATATGAAGCTTACTTAGCTCAACAATTTCCTGAAAGAGCTACAGATGGTCAATTTGAAGATTGGATGGCTACCAAAATTGAAGAAGCTAAACAACAACGCCTTGCAAATCCAGATAGCAGAAGTATGGTTGTTATTTCAATTCCTGTAGTAGTACACGTTGTTCACTCAGGACAAGCAATTGGTGTAGCACCAAATATTACTGACGCACAAGTAATTTCTCAAATTGATGCAATGAATGAAGATTTTAGAAAATTAACAGGTACACCTGGTGATGGAACTGGAGTTGATGTTGAGATAGAATTTTGTCTTGCTCAACAAGATGAAAATGGTAATCCAACTAATGGTATTAATCGTTTTGACTCTACTGCTTTAGGTACAACATGGTCTGGACCAGGAGGTAGTACAGATACAGTACTTAAACCTGCTACAATTTGGGATCCTACACAATACATGAACATGTGGTCTGTTCAATTTACTGATCAGACGCTTTTAGGTTATGCACAATTTCCTAATGCTTCAGGATTACAAGGTTTAAACGCTAATAATGGTGGTGCTAACTCGGATGGTGTTGTAGCTGCATATAGTACTTTTGGAGATATTGGTAGCAATGATGGTAGTTTTTTATTAAACGCACCTTATGATAGAGGTAGAACAATGACTCATGAAGTAGGTCACTACCTAGGTTTAAGACATATTTGGGGTGATGCTAACTGTGGAAATGATTTTTGTGCTGATACACCAACGCAACAAACATCTAGTGGTGGTAACTGTCCAGCAACGACAACCTGTGATGGTGTTGCTGATTTAACTACCAATTATATGGATTATTCAAACGATATCTGTATGAATAACTTTACTCAAAATCAAAAAGACAGAATGTTAATTGTAATGGCCAATTCGCCTCGTAGAATGGAATTAGCTAGCTCTAATGCATGTAACTCTTCAACAATTCCATTTATCAACACGTCTTCTGGAACACCTTCTCCTGGACAAATAGCTGAAGGTAGTGATTGTAATTTCCAAGATTATACAATTGATTTCACAATCTCTTTAGGTGGTACTGCTGCTTCTACAGTAACATTATCAAACAGTGGAACAGCTACAGAAAATGAAGATTTTATGTTAATGAATAACTCTGTTACATTTCCTGCTGGATCAACTACACCTAGTAATGCTGTTACTTTAAGAGTGTTTAATGATAGCTTTGTTGAAGCTGATGAAACTATTGAATTAACCTTAAATTTAACAACTACAGGTGATGCTACGGTATCAACAGTACCTTACAATGTTACCATATTAAATGATGACGCTGTTGTTTCAAACACTGCAAATGTTACATATTTTAGTGATGACTTTGAAGATGAAGATATTTCTGACTGGACAACCACAGATGCCGATGGTGATAGTAATTCATTTGGAGATCAATTTACAGTAGGCGTTGTTTTAAGTCCTAGTTTAATGTCACGTTCATGGATACAAGTTCCATTAACTCCTGATAATTGGGCTGTAACTCCAGCAATAGATTTATCTGCTGCTTCTGGAACAGTTACAATGAGCTGGACTACTCAAGTGGCTGCAGCAAGTTGGGACGAAGAAAAATATAGCATCCATGTAGGTAACACAAACAATATTGCAACCTTAGTAAATTCTGCGACTTCAATGACAGAAATATTAGGTGATGCTGGAAATACAGGAGCAATTATATCTCATACGTTTGATATTTCGGCATTTGCTGGTCAATCAAATGTTTATATTGCTTTTAGACATTGGGATTGTACAGATCAAGACTTTTTAGCTATAGATAATGTTGCTGTAACATCAAACGTTAACACGTTAGTACAAACAGATGTTAACACTACAACACCTGACCAAATTAACTTAACTGCTGCTGGTCAAGCTTACTCGACAGATGTTTCAACTGGAAATATCATGTTAGATATTGATAACACAGGAGGATTTGCTCATGGTTGTACTACAGTAGCTGTATCTAGAGATGCAACAACTGCTGGAGCTGCAGCTGTATCTTACGCTGGAGCAACTGATGCTGCTGGTTTTGTAACTGCTAAAACTTTTGATATCACAACCACAAATGCTAGTTCTAGTGACGCATCTTCAATTAACTTCTACTTTACTGAAGCTGAAATAGCTGCTTGGGAAACTGCTACTGGAAATAACAGAAGTGCATTACAAGTTAAAAAAGAAGGTACTAACGAAGTTGTACCTGTTACAATTAGTGCGTTTGGTACTGACTTAATATTATCTGCATCATTTACTACAGGTATCGCAGATACTTATTACTTTGGATCACAATTAGCATTCTTATCGGTTAATAATTTTGAATTAGCTAGTACTTTATCTATATACCCTAACCCATCTGTTGGTGTATTAACTATAAAAGCAGCTAATGACAATGATTTACCAAATGCTTACAAAGTATACAACATGCTTGGTCAGTTAATCACTGAAAACAACATTAACAACGCTCAAGATCTTACTATAGACACTACTCCATTTAGTAATGGAATGTATTTTATTAAAATATCTAAAGCTGGAAATGCTGTAACATTCCCTTTTATCAAGAAATAAAAAGATAAATACAATAATCTTAAAAGCCAATTGGATTTAATCCAATTGGCTTTTTTACTTTTGTAGTATAATATTAGAAAGTTGAAAACAAATCAAACACAAAACACTGTATTAACTATTGGTACATTTGATGGCGTTCATATTGGACATCAAAAAATAATCAAACAGTTAGTTGAGGTTGCAAATAATAAAGGACTTCAACCTTCTTTATTAACATTTTTCCCGCATCCAAGGATGGTACTTCAAAAAGACGCTAACATTAAGCTAATTAATACAATAAGTGAAAAAGAGTTATTATTAAAACGTTTTGGAATTACCAATTTGGTTGTAAAAAAATTCACCAAAGACTTTTCTAGATTAACCGCTGAGTCATTTGTAGAGGACATTTTAGTCGATCAATTAAAAGCAAAACACGTCATTATAGGTTATGATCATCATTTTGGTCGTAACAGAAATGCTAACATCAATGACCTAAGACTATTTGGAGAGCAATTTAATTTTGATGTAGAAGAGATTTCTATGCAAGATATAGATGATGTTGCCATAAGTTCTACAAAAATTAGAGCTGCATTAAACGAAGGAGACATCAAAACAGCTAACACGTACTTAGGCTATAATTTTATGCTGACAGGAACAATTATTAAAGGCAAAGGCATTGGTAAAACAATAAGCTATCCTACTGCAAATCTTAAAATTGAAGAAACCTATAAACTTATTCCTAAACAAGGCGTTTACGTCGTTCAAGCCATAATAGATAATGTACTTGAATTTGGAATGATGAATATTGGCACAAATCCAACAGTAAGTGGTACTACCCAAAGTATCGAGATTCATTTTTTCAACTTAAATAAATCTTTATATAACAAAACCTTATCAATTGAGCTACTACATAGGCTAAGAGAAGAGCAAAAGTTTGAAAGCCTTGACTTACTAAAAAAACAATTAGAGATTGACAACCATAATGCATCAGAATTTTTAAAGACGTATGATAAATAAATTTCTATTTAAACATATTGACAATAGTGCCTTAATAGTTTTCAGAATTATTTTTGGTCTGTTGTGTTTTCTAGAATCCGTAGGAGCCATTTTTACAGGATGGATTAAAAATACGTTAATAGAACCAAAATTTACGTTCAACTTTATTGGTTTTGATTTTTTACAGCCACTACCTGGTAATTGGATGTATGTATATTACTTTATAATGGGTTGTTTTGGATTGCTAATAATGGTTGGTTACAAATACAGATTAAGCATGATTGCATTTACTGTTATGTGGACAACTACATATTTAATGCAAAAATCATCGTACAACAACCACTACTATCTATTATGCTTACTAAGCGGAATTATGGTGTTTTTGCCTGCTAATAAATACGCATCAATTGACGCCAAACTCAATCCTGAAATAAAAAAAATAAGTATGCCTAGCTGGTGTAAATGGATTTTTGTAGTACAATTATTAATATTGTATACTTACGCATCCATTGCCAAAATGTATCCTGATTGGTTAGACCTAAGCGTACCTAGACAGCTGTTAGAAAACAAAATTAACTATCCAATTATTGGACAACTATTACAAAATCAATACTTACCTATTTTTGTAGCTTATGGAGGTATTTTATATGATGGATTAATAATTCCTTTATTGCTTTTTAAACCAACCAGAAAACTAGCCTTTTACAGCTCTATAATATTCCATTTATTTAACTCTATTGTATTTCAAGTAGGCATTTTCCCTTATTTAGCATTGGCATTTAGCTTATTCTTTTTTGCTCCAGAATTAGTTAAAAAAATATTTCTTAAAAACAAGCCCTTATACAAGGATAACCAAGTGATTATCCCTAATTACAAACCAATCTTAATAGGAGCTACAACCCTATATTTTATAATTCAAATCATTCTACCTTTACGTCATCATTTTATAAACGATAATGTTTTATGGACAGAAGAAGGTCATAGATTATCTTGGCGAATGATGCTTAGATCAAAATCTGGATACGCAACCTATAAAGTAGTCGATAAAAATACCAATCAAGAAACCTTAATAAATTTAAACGATTATTTAACCAAAAAACAACAACGCTTGGTCACTACAAGACCTGACGTAATATGGCAATTTGCACAGCATTTAAAAAAGGACTACAAGTCAAAAGGTCAAGATATTGCTGTGTACGTAAGTGCAAAAGTAAGCGTTAATGGAAGACCTCATAAAACGCTAATTAATACTAAAACAGATTTAGCTAGTGTCAAGTGGCAACCCTTTAAGCACAGTGATTGGGTATTGCCTTCGCAATTAGATAAATAATTTATTTTAAAGCAACCAAAATCTTACTACTTTTACAACATATAATTTGAAGTTACAAATTGTCACCTAGCACAACAATTATAGTGTGCCAAAGCATGAAGTAACACCCAAAACAAAACATATGTTACAAGTACCATTTATTAGAGAAAACAAAGATTTAGTTATCAATAGATTAGCAGTTAGAAACATAGATGCTTCTACATTGATTGAAGAGGTAATAAATTTAGATGAAGAGCGTCGTGCTTTACAAACTAAATTAGATGCAGTTTTAGCAGAATCCAATGCTATCTCTAAAGAAATTGGTATTTTATATAAATCCGGTCAAGCCGAAAAAGCAAATGCTTTAAAAGCTAAAACAGCAGATTTTAAAGACGAATCTAAAGAGTTAAACGACAAGCTTACTACTACAGCCGAAGCTTTAAATCAACTATTATACAAAATTCCAAACATTCCACACGCTACTGTACCAAAAGGTAATAGCGAAGAGGATAACGAAGAAGTTTACGCCGAAGGTGAAATCCCTAAATTACATGATGGTGCTTTACCACATTGGGAACTAGCAAAAAAATATGACATCATAGATTTTGAATTAGGTACAAAAATAGCTGGAGCAGGTTTTCCAGTATACAAAGGTAAAGGCGCAAAATTACAACGTGCATTAATCGCCTATTTTTTAGATAAAAATACAGCAGCTGGCTATGAGGAAGTACAAGTACCACATCTTGTAAACGAAGCTTCAGCTTTAGCAACAGGACAGTTACCAGATAAAGATGGACAAATGTATCATGCTACCAATGTTAGCCCAAGCCTATACTTAATTCCTACAGGAGAAGTTCCAGCGACAAATATTTACAGAAACGATTTATTAGACGAAAAAGATTTACCAAAGTGCCTAACAACTTACACACCATGTTTTAGAGTTGAAGCAGGAAGTTATGGTGCACACGTGCGTGGATTAAACCGTTTACATCAATTTGATAAGGTTGAAATTTTACGTGTAGAGCATCCTGATAATTCTTACAAAGCATTAGACGGTATGGTTGACCACGTTAAAGCAATATTAAACGAACTTAATTTACCATTCAGAATCCTAAGATTATGTGGTGGTGACACAGGGTTTACTTCTGCATTAACTTATGACTTCGAAGTCTTTTCTACAGCACAAGACCGTTGGTTAGAAATATCTAGCGTTTCTAATTTTGAAACGTTTCAAGCCAACCGCTTAAAACTTCGTTTTAAAAATAGCGAAGGTAAAAATGAGTTAGCACATACATTAAACGGAAGCTCTTTAGCACTACCTAGAGTTTTAGCAGGAATATTAGAAAACTACCAAACAGCAGACGGAATTAAGATTCCAGACGTATTAGTCCCTTATACAGGTTTTGAATATATTAATTAGTTTTGTAGGTTTTTTCTTATTTTTTAAATTAATTTAATCGATTAAACGTTAAAAAACACGTTGTTTTGTCGGTTTTAGTACGATTTGTTTTGTGGTTAACAAAAAATAAGTTTTCTTTGATACACCCTATACAACCTACTAATTATGAAAAACGTTGCAAGATTGCTGCTTTTCATGCTTCTTTTAGCTGTTATGGTGAAAGTTTTAAACAAAACTAACGACCAAAGCAAGGACAAAGAGACAATAGCACTAGTAAAACAATAAAAAGTAAAATTACATAGATAAACCCCAATCAAGTAATTGAATCTTATATTGAATATATATATGATTAATAGCACATTTATTAGATTGGCTAAATGCCTGAACTTAGTTCGGGCATTTTTTTTGCTTATTATTTACATTTACTAGCTTTCGTATTTTTATATTTACAACAATGATAATTAAACGCTACATTTTAATAATACTCTTGATAATTTCTGTGACATTAAATGCACAGGAAGACTTAGTAGCACGCGAATATTTTACAAATGGTGAGTTTGAAAAAGCCTTAACCAGCTATAAAAAATTATACAACAAAAACACAAATAACACCAACTACTTATTACAATTAGTAAAAGTAGAGCAACAATTAGAGCTATATAAAGATGCAGAAGCAAGACTACTAGAAGTACTTGATACCAATAAATATCCAGAATTATTAGTAGAACTAGGTTACAACTACAACCTACAAAACGACAGTATAAATGCTAATAAATATTATGATCAAGCAATTAAATCCTTAGACGAAAACACAAATAATGCCTATCGCGTTGGTAGGACTTTTGAAAATCTATCACTTTTAAACCAAGCCATAGCTACATATAAAAAGGCTATGCAACTTAATCCTAGGTTAGAGTTTAATATGCAATTAGCACGTATTTATGGTGCACAAGGTGAAGTAGAAAAAATGTTTGAAAGCTATATAGATTTAGTAGAAACTAGCTACAGTTATTTAAACACCATTAAAAGAAGTATTAGCGAGTTTATTTCGGATGATGCCTCCAATCAAAATAATATATTTTTAAAAAAAATACTTTTAAAAAAAATTCAACAATCACAAGATTTAATCTGGAATGAGATGCTTAGTTGGTTATTCATTCAGCAAAAAGATTACAATAAAGCTTTTGCACAAGAAAAAGCAATTTACAAAAGACAAATGCAAAGCTTAGATCGTCTGGTTGAATTGGGTCTAATTGCAGAAAACCAAAAACAATACGACGATGCCATAGCTGTATTTAATTTTATAATTCAAAATACTCAGGACATTGACACCAAACTTGTTGGCAACTTAAAAGTGCTATTAATTAAAACTAAAATAGCCACTGCTAACGACTATCCCAACATCCAGAAAGACTATGAAACGCTTTTTGAAACCTATGGTAAAACACCACAAACCTTAAATTTACAAATTAACTACGCGCACTTTTTAGCCTTTAATTTTAACCAGCAAGATCAAGCCATTTCAATATTAAAAAACGCATTAAAATTTAAAATTTCAGAATATGATTTAGCTCCAGTTAAATTAGAATTAGGTGACATATTAATATTAAAAGAAAAATTTAACGAAGCCTTAATATACTACACCCAAATAGAACGCAACCTAAAAAACAGTACCATAGCACAAGAAGCAAGATTTAAGATTGCAAAAGCTAGTTATTATAAAGGCGATTTTAAATGGGCAGAATCACAGCTAAAAATATTAAAATCCTCAACCTCTCAATTAACCGCTAATGATGCATTAGATTTAAAATTACTAATTAGCGATAACAGAGCAGAAGACTCACTACAAGTAGCTTTAACTAAATATGCTAAAGCAGATTTATTAGCGTTTCAAAATAAAAATGACCAAGCCATTAGTATCCTAAATAGCGTTTTAACGGATCATAAAACAGAAGTTATTGTACCTCAAGCCTTACTAAAACAAGCAGCATTATTCGAAATTAAAAATGAATTTGAAAACGCAAAGTCAAATTACCAACGTATTATAACAGACTTTAAAGACAGTATTTTATTAGATAACGCACTATACAATTTAGCAGAACTATTAATAAATCACTTAAATCAACCAGAAGAAGCTAAAAAATTATACGAACAATTATTATTCAATCATTCGGATAGCATATACGCAGTCGATGCTCGTAAAAAATTTAGAACGCTTCGTGGTGACACCTTAAACTAACATTATGGTAGTAGCAGAAACAGAACGACTTATAATTACTAAGTTTACATTGGATGATGCTCAATTTTTTATAGATTTAGTTAACACTCCAAAATTTAAATTATTTATTGGTGACCGTAAAGTAAACACTATTGACCAAGCCAAAGCACGCATTAAAAAGGGTCATTTAAATGACTACAAAACGCATGGTTATGGGTTTTACAAATTGCATTTAAAAGCAGAAAACAACAAACCAATTGGCACAAACGGTTTAACAAAACGAGCAAATTTAGAATTACCTGACATTGGCTTTGCAATGTTACCAGAATATGAAGGTAAAGGCTATGGATTAGAATCGTCTTTAGCGATATTAGAATTAGCAAAAAACAGCTTTGATCTAAAAAAAATTGGAGCAATAACTAAAGATAATAACGTTGCATCCATTAAATTAATAGAAAAATTAGGTTTTAACTTCATAAAAATGGTAAAACCCTTTGAGGACGACTCAGAACTTATGTTATTTGCAAAAAACTTATAGACCATGTACATATATAACGTCACAGTAAATATAGATGATAGTGCTCATGACGAGTGGTTAATCTGGATAAAACAACACATACCAACTGTGTTAGCAACTGGTAAGTTTGAAAAAGCAACACTTACAAAGGTTTTAGTAGATGAAGAAATGGGAGGACAAACCTACTCCATTCAATATAAATCGTATTCCAGAGAAGCTTTGGATGCCTATTATAAAGAAGACGCTGACAACCTTAGAAATGAAGGTCTTAAAAAATTTGCCGACAAAATGTTAGCTTTTAGAACAGAGCTTCAAATTGTGGACGAGTATTCGGTATCGTTTAAATAATTCAGCTTAAGCTGAAAAACAACCTATTTTATGGCACATCAAAAACATAACAACCATCAAGTTAAAGCTAAAAAATTTCTTGGTCAACACTTTTTAGAAGATGAAGGTATTGCTAAAGACATTGCAGACGCATTAACTTTAAATGGTTACAAAAACGTCTTAGAGATTGGACCAGGAATGGGTGTTTTAACCAAATACTTACTACAAAAACCTATTACAACATACGTTATAGAAATAGATACAGAAAGTGTAGAATATCTACAAAACAACTATCTAAACTTAGCGCCAAGAATCATTGAAAAAGATTTTTTAAAATACGACTTAAGCCAAACTTTTAAGGACCAACCTTTTGCAATAATTGGTAACTTCCCTTATAATATTTCAACTCAAATTGTATTTAAAACATTAGAGCTTCGTGATCAAATTCCAGAATTTTCTGGCATGTTTCAAAAAGAAGTAGCACAACGTATTTGCTCCAAAGAAGGTAGTAAAGTTTACGGTATATTATCTGTGCTTACACAAGCGTTTTATGATGCCGAGTACTTATTTACAGTACCTCCAACCGTATTTAATCCACCTCCAAGAGTAGATTCTGGAGTATTACGTTTAACACGTAAAGCAGATTATAGTTTACCGTGTGACGAAAAATTATTTTTCAGAGTAGTAAAACAAGCTTTTCAGCAACGACGCAAAACCATTCGTAACAGTTTAAAAACAATGGAATTGTCAGATAATTTAAAAGCAAACCCTATCTTTGACAAACGTCCAGAGCAACTAAGCGTTGCACAATTTTTAGAGTTAACTAGCCTAATCGAAAACGACAAATAATTATTTGGTGGAAGACAATCAAAACATACAATTTCAGCTTACAGACGCACTTATTGAGCAAGTAGAGTTACTTATCGAACAAAAAAACGATAAAGCACTTAAAACGCTTTTAGAAGAGTTTCACTATGCAGATATTGCCGAAATCTTAGATGAAGTAAATCTAGAAGAGGCTATGTATGTTATCAAGCTTCTAGATTCTGAAACCACATCTGATGTCCTAATGGAGTTAGATGAGGACAATCGTGAAAAAGTTTTAAAAAATCTGTCGGCTAAAGAAATTGCTGAAGAAATTGAAGAACTTGATACAGATGATGCTGCAGATATCATTGCAGAGCTTCCAGAAGAGCGTCAAGCAGAAGTAATATCGCAAATAGAAGACCAAGAGCACAAAGCCGAAATACAAGAATTATTAGCCTACGACGAGGATACTGCTGGTGGTTTAATGGCTAAAGAGCTTGTCAAGGTTTATGAAACTTGGACAGTAGCAGGCTGTTTACGTCGCATACGTGGACAAGCGCAACACGTTAGTCGCGTACACTCTATTTACGTTGTAGACAAACAAGAAAAACTGTTAGGTCGACTATCACTAAAAGACTTATTAACAGCAAAAAGTGATCAAAAAATAGCAGAATTAGCCAACAGCAATGTGGACTATGTGTACGTTGAAGAAGATGTAGAGGAAGTCGCAAAAATCATGCAAAAGTATGACCTAGAAGCGATTCCTGTTGTGGACCAAAACAAAACACTTTTAGGACGTATTACCATTGATGATATCGTTGATGTTATTCGTGAAGAAGCAGACAAAGATTATCAAATGGCAGCTGGTATATCACAAGATGTAGAAGCAGATGATAGCATCCTTAAATTAACCAAAGCACGATTACCATGGTTACTAATTGGTATGTTTGGCGGACTTGGTGCAGCTAGCATCATCGAAGGATTTAATGGCTCCATGGGTGAGTTTATAATCCTACTAAGTTTTGTCCCATTAATACAAGCAACAGCAGGTAATGTTGGTGTACAATCCTCTGCAATTGTAGTTCAAGGATTAGCCAACAACAGTATAGATGGCAACATCATAAAACGACTATTTAAAGAGTCTATCTTAGGATTAGTTAACGGTTTAGCACTAGCATTAGTAGCCATAGCAGTAACACATTTTGCATTTAAAACACCATACATAATATCAATAACTATAGCAATAGCATTAGTTGCAGTTATAATTATGGCAGCATTAATAGGAACCTTTATTCCAATATTTTTAGATAAAAGAGGTATTGATCCAGCTGTTGCAACAGGACCATTTATTACAACCAGTAATGATGTATTTGGTATATTACTATATTTTCTTATTGCAAAATCAATCTTAGGATTTTAAATAATTTGGGCGTTACCTAAAGGTCGTGTCATCCGTTATATCTTTTTTTTGCCATATATGGCAGCAAAAAAAAGGATGCCACTACTACCACTAACGCATAAAAACATTACTTTTATTAAAATTGTTTAACACAATAGACAGTCTCTAATAAATGAAAATATTACACCTAGACGCCAACCATCCATTGCTAATCAATCAGCTTAACGATTTAGGCTTTACAAATCACGAAGATTATACCTCTTCCAAAATAGACATCCAACAAAAAATAAACCAATATGACGGTTTTATAATACGAAGCCGATTTAGTATTGACAAAACTTTTTTAGATGCAGCAACCAATCTTAAATTTATAGGACGTGTTGGTGCAGGTCTAGAAAACATAGATTGTGACTACGCACAAAGTAAAGGCATCGCTTTAATTGCAGCTCCAGAAGGTAATCGTAATGCTGTAGGAGAACATAGTTTAGCCATGCTATTAAGTCTATTTAATAAACTCAATAAAGGTGATAAAGAAGTTAGAGAAGGCAAATGGTTGCGTGAAGATAATCGTGGATTAGAACTAGATGGTAAAACCGTTGGCTTAATTGGTTACGGTAATATGGGGAAAGCCTTTGCAAAAAAACTACGAGGCTTTGACGTTAAGGTATTATGTTATGACCTTAAACCAAATGTAGCAGATGCTAACGCTACACAAGTACCTTTATCTGAATTACAAGACCAAGCAGACGTATTAAGTTTACATACACCAGAAACACCATCTACCATTAATATGATTGATGCAAAATTTATAAACGGTTTTAAAAAACCGTTTTGGTTAATAAATACAGCAAGAGGCAAAAGTGTAGTAACTTCAGATTTAGTTAATGCCCTAAAAACGGGAAAAATATTAGGTGCAGGTTTAGATGTTTTAGAATATGAAAAATCATCCTTCGAAAACCTTTTTACCGATAATAAAATGCCAGAAGCCTTCAAATATTTAATAAAAGCAGATAATGTTATTTTATCTCCACACGTAGCTGGATGGACCATAGAAAGTAAAGAAAAACTAGCACAAACAATAGTGGATAAAATTAAATCACAATTTAGCTAATTCTTTAAAAATAAAATTAAACCTAATGACCTCAACCGCAAAAACACCAGAAGACTACATCAATCAACTACCAGAAGACAGAAAAGCACCTATAACTAAACTGCATAATTTAATAACACAACACATGCCAAAAGGTTTAGAAGCAGGGATGGGTTATAGTATGTTGGCTTATTATGTGCCAAAATCTATATATCCAGCTGGTTACCATTGCAAACCGTTTCCGCCTTTACCTTTTATTAATGTAGCATCTCAAAAAAACTTTATAGCAATATATCATTCAGGTTTATATGCAAAAAAGGAATTATACGATTGGTTTGTTGCAGAGTACCCAAAACACTGTAAATACAAATTAGACATGGGTAAAAGCTGTATCAGATTTAAAAAAATGGATGATATCCCTTACGATTTAATTGAGGAGTTATTAGGTAAAATGAGTGTTGAAGAATGGATAACAATTTATGAATCTGCATTAAAATTAAAAAAATGAAAAAACGCGTTACAGGAATAGGTGGTCTATTTTTTAAAACTAAAGACCCAAAAGCAACAAAGGATTGGTACCAAAAACATTTAGGATTTGATACGGATGATTATGGCTCAACCTTCTGGTGGAAAGACAAAGATGGTAATGACTGCTCGACACAATGGAGTCCTTTTAAAGAAGATAGCCAACATTTTGAGCCATCTAAAAAAGACTTTATGTTTAATTATCGTGTAGAGAACTTAACAGAATTACTATCCGCTTTAAAAGAAGAAGGCGTAACTGTACTAGGTGAAATTGAAGAATACAGCTACGGAAAATTTGGTTGGATTTTAGATAATGATGGTAATAAAATTGAGCTTTGGGAACCTATTGATAAAATATTTTTAAAATAATCATAAATTATTGTAATATATTAGCTTTCAGAAAAATAACATCGATAAATCATGAACGAAGAGCACAAAAATATTGAAAGTGAAGCAGAGAAAACTTTAAACAGTATAGAAGACACTGCAAATAATGTAACTGAAGACGTCAAAGAAACATCCGAAGAAACCCTAGAAGCTGTTAAAGAAAAGACATCAGAAGTTGTTGATAAAGCAGAGTCTAAGTTTGAAGATCTAAAAGAGGATGCTAAAGAAACGTTTGAAAAAGCAAAAGCTAAAGCTACCGAGTTTATAAACGAAGATGCTAAAGAGTTTATGGACGATGCTAAAGACAAAGCATCTAAAATAGCCAAAGAGGCAGGAGAAAAATTTGACGAGCTATCTGATGACGCTAAAGAAACGTATCAAAAGGCTAAAGCAAAAGCAACCGAATTTATAAATGAAGATGCTAAAGAAATGCTAGATGACGCCAAAGAGAAGGCCTCTAAACTTGCAGACGAAGCTGGCGATAAATTAGAGGATTTAGCTGAAGATGCTAAAGAAGTTATTGAAGAAACTACTAAAAAAACGAAGTCTTTTTTCCAACGTTTATTTGGTAAATAACAAAAAGATTAGAAATTTAAAACCAAAGTCTTGCTTGATTTTGGTTTTTTAATTAAATTTATCATTGTGATATTGCAATATCACTTTAATAATAATATTAATCATATAATGACTATGGGCTTTTCAAAAAAACAGCTATTTAATACATCGCAAAATCAAGTGGCAAGTATTACTAAAGTATTGGGTCATCCTGCTAGAATAGCCATGATACAGTACATAAGCGAAAACAAAGATTGCAATTGCAATGCGCTTGTGGAAAGCACTGGATTGTCACAACCAACTATCTCGCAACATCTTGGCGAGATTAGAAAAATTGGTTTACTTAAACAAAAAGTAAAAGGAAAAAACCTATTTTACACGATTGATTTAGATCAATTAAACGAAAGTAGACGTGTTGTCAATGACTTTTTTGTAAAAACTCAGGTTAATTGCAATAAGTAATAGTTATTGTAAATTATAATCCGATGGTAGCATATTTACCAATCTATCTTGTCCAAACAGACCTCCAAACAAAACATTGTTAATAGGAAAGTGTATACCAAAGCTGTCTATATAAAAAGTCAGATCTTTTGAGTTTGGCAATAAAAAGGCTTGCTCTAAGTTTTCAAAACTAACCACTACTTTATTAGTACCTAAAAAGGAGACTTTTGTAGTATTATGTTCTGTTTTTTCAGTTTTAAAAACCGCATCTTGAATAGTTTCAAATAATGGATCGGAAGATGCTTCATCCTCCTTTTTAAATAACTTAAATCCATTTTCCCTAAGATTACTTGCTGCTAAACTTCTCATAAAATATAGTAATGAGGTCTTGTAAACAAAGCTTCGGTTTTTGAGATAACGTTTCTTTACTTTTGTATTTAATTCGGTAAAATTACTAGTACCACTGTAAAATACTTCTTTAACATAATCAAATCCTGCTGCTGATGTATGGAACATGATTTCAAAATCAACTAAGTTATACTCGACTTTATAACCTAAATACTTATTTATTACAACTATGGGTTGATCTGCCATAGCATACATAGTTTGATCTACTTTGCTATATCTAAATCTAATGTTATCAAGGTTTTTGATCTTACAATCTTCACTATGGATTGACTGTCCTAAAAACTCGCGTTTAAAATATCCTATTTTTTTTTCTCTTGACCAGTCATCATCAGTTAAGACAATCTCGTCCAAATCTGTAGCTTGAGGTTTAAGCTTTATTATAGGATTATTTTGAAGTATTTTTTTATCAATTATTAACGTCTCGTAACCAATATAACTAATTACTAATGGCGCGTTTATAGTTTTTTGTGTTGTGATAGAAAAATTACCATCAAGATCTGTGATTACACCAATGGTTGTACCATCAAAATAAACGGTAACACTAGATAACAATTGACTTGTATCTGCGTCTTGTACAGTACCAGAATAGGTCTGCGCAAATGTTAATGTGCTAACAAAAAAAGCAATTAAAATTACTATTCTGTTACTCATTTTGCTCAGTAACTTTACGCTCTAATTCTGCTTGAAACTCTTCCATAACAGGTCTTACTGTACTTTCTGGTAAATCCTCAATTTTAATATACATTAAACCATCTACTGCATTATTAAATAGTGGATCAACATTAAAAGCCACTAAACGTGCATTTTGTTTGATGTACTTTTTAAGTAGTACAGGAAGCCTTAATGCTCCTGGTTCAATCTCGTCTATAATTTTATCAAACTTGTTTAAGTCAGCTTCTGTTGCATCAAATACAAAGTCCTTATCAGCATCTTTAAGTTTTACTTTAAATTCTTTTTTAGGATGTACATATTGGGCTACATAAGGATCGTAGTAATGAGACTTCATAAACTCAATCATTAACGATTTAGAAAATTCTGAAAATTGATTACTGATACTAACACCACCTATTAAAAACTTATGCTCAGGATGACGTAACGTAGTGTGTACAATACCTTTCCATAATAAAAATAAAGGCATCGGTTTTTGCTGATACTCTTTTATTATAAATGCACGACCCATTTCAATGGACTCACTCATCATTTTATACAATTCTGGTTCAAAACCAAACAAGTCTTGCAGATAAAACCCATTAATCCCATAATTGGCAAAAATCTGAGATCCTAATCCCATCCTGTATGCTCCTGCTAAAACATTAGCTTCACTATCCCATAAAAATAAATGGTGGTAATAATTATCAAATTGGTCTAAATCTATAGGCTCATTTGTCCCTTCTCCTACTTCTCTAAAAGTAATCTCTCTCAAACGACCAATTTCACGCAGCAAGTTTGGCATGTTTTCGGCAGTAGCCAAAAACACTTCGTAATTTTTACTAGTTAACAATTTGCAATCCTGCTGTCTTAAAGCATCAACCTCAGCAATCATAGCCTGTTGACTAACAGGTGTCACAATTTGTTTAGGTGCTTTTATAGATTTTGGAGATTTTAAGCTAGAGGAAATGGTATCTATTATTTTTTCTTTTGGTTCAAATGCATTGGATAGCATATAGGTTTTTCTTCTTATAAATTCAGAAAAATCTGAAAGCGACTCATGCTCGGCTTGATCATTCACAGAGATTGGCTTTCCTATTCTAACCTTTATCACTCGTCTTTTTTGAGTCAACAACTCTGATGGTAATTTTGCGGTTCTAAAAATATCGCTAATTTTAGATAGCTTATAAAACAACTTACTATTATTAGCATGAAAGTATATTGGTACTACAGGTACTTTAGCTTTTTGTACTAACTTCATAGCTGTTTCTTCCCATGGTCTATCTACTACCAATTTACCGTCTCTGTAAGTAGACACTTCTCCTGCAGGAAATATACCTAATGGATGACCATCGCGTAAGTGTGAAATTGCACTTTTAAATCCTGCTATGCTAGATTTTGCATCTTTTCTGTCCTCAAAAGGATTAACAGGCATTATATATGGCTTCATCGGTTCTATACGATGTAATAAAAAGTTAGCAATTATTTTAAAATCTTCGCGTTGTTCTAGCATTAATTTTAAAAGTAATATACCATCAATTCCGCCTAAAGGATGATTAGAAACTGTAATGTATGCTCCATCTTTAGGTAAACGCTTTAAATCTTCTTCAGGTATTTCAAATTTAATTTGAAATTCATCTAAAATTCCGTTTAAAAATTCTAAATGTGATAAATGTTTATTACGATTATAGATTTTATTTAAAGTAGATATCTTTAAAACTTTCATTAATAACCAACCAACAAAAGTCCCTAAAAACCCGTATTTATCAAGTTTTATAGCTTTTGAAACTTCTTTTGCAGTGACTAATCCCATTTAATTTTATTCATATTAGAGTTTACAAATGTAATCAATAGATTTATTTAGTTACTATTTGTAGTGTTTCTTGAAACATTTGTTTTAATAAAACTGTTTTTCCGACTTCTAAATCGGCAATTGCTTTTTGATTGTAATGCCTAATCGTGTACAAAGATACGTTATCATTACATGTCACGTTAAATTTAGCTTTTAAATGTAACAATAAAGGTTCTAAATTATTGAAATTATTGTCAAAACAAACAGAAAAACTAATCGCAGAGTTTTGGATAACATCAACTTTCATTTTATATTTTGATAGCAAATTAAATATTTCGCTAATATTATCTTCTACAATATAGGAAAAGTCTAAAGTAGATAATGATAATAAGACTTGGTTTTGCTTTACTATAAAACAGGGTACTTTTGGTTCAATTCCTTTAATTTTACTTACTATTGTTCCATCTTCATTTGGTTGTAAAAACGATTTAACGTATAATGGTATTTCTTTACGTTGAAGTGGCTGTAATGTTTTAGGATGTATTACTGAGGCACCATAAAAAGCCAGCTCAATAGCTTCTGTATATGATATGGCGTTTAATAATTGTGCATTTTTGAAGTGTCTAGGGTCTGCATTTAAAACACCAGGTACATCTTTCCAAATGGTAACACTATCTGCACTTAGACAATAAGCCAAAATGGCTGCTGTATAATCACTACCTTCGCGACCTAAAGTTGTTGTAAAATTATTTTTGTCGCTTCCTAAAAACCCTTGAGTTATATTAAGTTTACTAGTATCAACATGTTTAGTAATTAACTGCTGTGTCAGGTCCCAATTAACATTTGCGCGTCTATAGTAGTCATCTGTTTTAATTAATTGTCTAACATCTATCCAATTATTAGTAAATCCTTTTAAGTTTAAAAATTGGCTAATTATAGTGGTAGATACTAACTCTCCAAATCCTATCACTTGATCGTAAACAAAATTATAATCCGGAGATTTATTTGTTTTCAAAAAAGTAGTGAGCTCTTCAAAAAGCGCATTTGTAATATCAAAAACGGGATGATTTTTATTTTCAAAAAGCTCTAATACAATATCGTTATGATAAGTCACAACTGCTTGTATAGCTTGCTGTAATTCTGGTTTGTTATCAAAATAATTACCTATAACCTGCTCTAAAGCATTAGTGGTTTTACCCATTGCAGACACAATAATTAACGTATTGTCATGTCCTACTTGCTCTAAAACTGAAATTAGATTTTTAACACCTTTAGCATCTTTAACAGACGCACCTCCAAATTTAAATACTCTCATTTATAATTTTTGGATGTAATTTTCAATACTTGATTGATCCATTTGTACTAAAAACCAATCTTTTAGTAAAGTGGCTCCTTTACTTTCATAAAATTTTATTGCAGGTTCATTCCAATCTAAAACTTCCCAACATATACGTTTAACACCTAAACTATAACCATACTTTATAACTTCGTCAAGAAGTAAAGTACCAAGACCTTCTCCTCTGCAATTCTCTTTAACAATTAAATCTTCTAAATGTACTGTCTTACCTTTCCAGGTAGAAAAACGGATATATATTAAAGCCATAGCTACAACTTCATCATTTTTTTCGGCCACAAAAGTTGTAAATAAGGGATGTTTTCCAAAACCTTGTTCCAATAAATCTGCTTCTGTAACAATTACTGCTTCTGGTTGTTTTTCAAAAACAGCTAGTGTTTTTATCAAGTCAAGCATAGCCGGAACATCTTTTTTTTCGGCAAAACGAATTGTAAACTCCATAAAATTTTAATTTAATCAAATATAGTTTAAGAATGTTTATAATACCAAATTATGGACAACTACAACGTTATAATTGTTAAAATATACGATATTTGTGCAAACAACTACATCTAAACACATGTCTAAAAAAAATCAAACGTTAGGAGAATTTATTATTGAAAACCAAGCTTCGTTTAAATACACATCTGGAGAACTCTCTAGATTAATAAACTCTATACGTCTTGCTGCCAAGGTTGTAAACCATGAAGTTAACAAAGCTGGACTAGTAGATATTATTGGTGCTGCAGGAGATACAAACATACAAGGTGAGGACCAGCAAAAGCTAGATGTTTATGCCAATGATAAATTTATCCAAACCCTTACAAATCGTAATATTGTATGTGGTATTGCAAGTGAAGAAGAAGATGATTTTATTACAATAAATAGTCAAGATGATAACAATCAAAATAAATACATTGTATTAATTGACCCTTTGGATGGCTCTTCTAATATTGATGTTAACGTGTCTGTAGGAACTATTTTTTCAATTTATAGACGTGTTACGCCAGTTGGAACACCTGTAACTATCGAAGATTTTTTACAACCAGGAAACCAACAAGTTGCTGCAGGATATGTGGTTTATGGTACATCTACAATGCTAGTATACACCACTGGTCATGGTGTTAATGGGTTTACATTAAATCCAGCAATCGGTACTTTTTATTTATCACATCCAGATATGCAGTTTCCGGAAAACGGAAACATATACTCTGTAAACGAAGGTAATTATACCCACTTCCCACAAGGTGTAAAAAACTATATTAAATACTGTCAAATGGAAGAAGGAGATAGACCTTATACATCTAGGTACATTGGGTCATTGGTTTCTGACTTTCATAGAAACATGATAAAAGGAGGTATTTATATGTATCCTAAAAGCTCAAAAAATGAAGACGGTAAACTAAGATTATTGTATGAATGTAATCCGATGGCTTTTTTAGCAGAACAAGCTAACGGAAAGGCAAGTAATGGTTACAACAGAATTATGGATATTGAGCCAACAGCACTACACCAACGCGTTCCTTTTTTCTGCGGAAGCAAAAACATGGTACTTAAAGCTGAAGAATTCATGCAAAACGCTGATTAATTAACATTGTGTTTATTTTTTTGCTACTTTTGAAACATAAATTATCCTGATGGCAAATACAGACAAAATCAACGAAGACAACATGCAAACATCTTCTGAAGCAACTTCAAAAATAGATGCGATTAAGCAACTTATTTTTGGTGAAAACATGCAAGCTTACGATAGTGAGTTTGAAACACTAAAAAAAGATATCCTTGCTAAGAAAAAAGAATTAGAAGCTTTGATGGACGAAGTTAAGTCTGAGTTGCTTCAAAACATTGATAACCTAAGCACTGATATTAATATTAGAATCACAGAGCTAGAAAACAATTTAGAAGATAAAGTTGACGATTTAAACGAGAAAAAAGTGGATCGTAAACTTTTAGGTGAACTATTTACCAAATTAGGCGAAAAAATAAGTCAATAACAAATTGGCTTCCGCATGAACCAAGAAGATAAATTAAAAATCCTTAAGGACATCTTACTTAAAGATGAGCATGAGTACGCCTTGTCAATTGAAGAAAAGCTTAAAAAACTTGAAGATTTAATTAACAAGCAAAATAATTTATCTAAACATATAGACCCTATTCTAGAAGATAAACTAGAAGCGTTTATCAAGGAAATGCCAAAAACATTAGGACCAACAATTACGCAAACGTTACAAGAAGAAATTAAAAACTCTCAGGATGCAGTAGTTGAAGCCTTATACCCAATAATGGGTAAAATGATTAAAAAATATGTACAGAAAGAAATACAAATCCTATCTGAAAACATAAATAAAAGCTTAAACAACACCTTTTCTTGGGCTTCGATAAAAAGAAAATTTAGATCAAAAAAATCAGGAGTATCAGAAGGAGATATGATTATTCACGATCAATTTAAATCTAAGATAGAGCAAATAATGGTTATTGAAAGTGGCTCTGGACTAATTGTATCAGAATACTCAAAAACCCAAGGAATAGACCAAGATACGGTTGCTGGTATGTTAACAGCCATAAAAAGTTTTGCGCAAGATGCCTTTACAACTCAAATTCAAAATTTAGAATATATAGAATATGAAAACTACCACATTCATCTTCAAAATTTTTCTAATTATTATATTGCTGTTGTAATTTCAGGTGCATTTACAGCTACCTTTAGAAGCAAACTTGAAGACAAACTTCTAGACTTTGCACAAAACATTATAAACAAAACAGATTTAGAAAACAGTGATATTTTTAACACTAAACTAAAAGATTACTTTGACAATGAAAATATCTAAAAAAATAGTTTTAATAGGCCACTTTGGTGTTGGTAAATCCTCTTTAATAAGACGATTTGTAGAAGACACGTTTACAGAAGACTACAAAGTAACTATTGGTGTACACATTTTAAAAAAAGAAGTATCAATACCAAAATCAGATAAAGACATAACACTTGTTATTTGGGACTTAGAAGGAAACGATGACATTACAAATACTAGACCATCATACCTTATAGGTACTAATGGGTTTTTATATGTTTTTGACATGACTAGACCTGCAACCTATCAAAACATAGAAGTTGATTTAGATTACATTAAAGACCGTTATCCAAAAACGCCAATTAAAGTTATTGGTAACAAAAAAGATTTGGTTACTAACGAGTTTATCAAACAGAATAAAGACATTTTTGGACGCTTTGTCGATTTTTATACAAGTGCAAAATCTGGGACTAACGTTGACGATGTTTTTATTAATTTAGCAGAAGCTGTAATTTAACAAGCGAAAAAATAATGCTAGAACAATACAAAAAAGAATATTCGCAATCCACAAATCAATACATAGTTGTAGACTTAGATGGTAAAATATTAGAGTCTGACGATGTTATATTTACTGAGGTAGTTGGAAAAAACATTTCCACAATTCATCCTTTTTTTGAAAGTATACATAGTACACTTCTAGAACCAAACCAAAGACACGTATTTTCTTGTATTCATTTAACAAATCCTGAAAACCAAACAATAATAACAGACATTATTGTAAAAACTTTTGAAGGTAAACAACCGCCTTTAGTTGTTGTTTTAGATCTTACTACGCATTATGACAATTACCAAACAACAGCTCAGGTTAGAAATGAGTCAGTTATAAACTCTCAAATTTTAGAGTTAAAAAACGAGTACCTACAAGAAAAAGAAGCCTTTAAAAATGCATTTATTGCAAACTTTAGTCATGAGTTAAGAGACCCTTTAACAGGAATCTTAACGTTTTCTGATATATTAAAAAAGACCCATTTAAATGACGAGCAATTAAATTACTTAAAAGTAATAGACTCGTCATCTACTTACCTAAAACAATTAATAGAAGATATTTTAGACATCTCTAAAATTGAAGCAGGTAAGTTAGACCTTGTCATTAGTCCTTTTGATATTAGACAATTACTAGAAGACATAAAAAGTATTTTTGAAATTAAAGCACAACAAAAAGGATTAGAGTTAATCACTAATTTTAATGATAACCTACCAGAAGTTGTTGGTGGTGATCCTTTAAGATTAAGACAAGTATTAAGCAACCTTCTAGAAAATGCTATAAAATTTACAGAAGAAGGTACAATTACCTTTAATGCGTCTTTAAATCAAATCAGAGCTCAAAAAGCAAGCATACACTTCCAAATAATAGATACAGGAATAGGAATCCCTCAAGACAAAATAGAAGATGTCTTCACAAGTTTTACACAATTAAACAACTCTCAAACCTACAAAGGTGCAGGATTAGGATTGGCAATAGCTAAACATTTAGTAAGCTTAACACATAGCAAAATTAGCGTAGACAGTACAGAAGGGGAAGGTAGCACGTTTTCTACCAATATCAATTTTAGCTTAGATAAAAACCATAAACTAAAAACTAAAAAGAAAGACGTTGCAACTTCACCACGATCAAATAAAAAATACAGTATTTTATTAGTTGAAGATTCAGAAATTACTCAATTATCCATACTAAAAATATTAGCCTCTAGAGGTAATTACTTTTTAGACATAGTAACAAAAGGAGAAGACGTTATTCCAAGAATAGAAAACTCTGAGTTTGACCTAATACTTATGGATATAAAATTACCTAATAGTTATGGTGACGAGATTACCAAACTAATTAGAAAAATGCCAGAACGCGAACATAAAAAAATCCCAGTAATAGCGTTAACCGCTCGTGTAATGAAAGACGATTTAAAACGCTATAAAAAAGCAGGAATTAATGATGTTATCCAAAAACCATTTGACGAAAACGCCTTAATTACCAAAATAGAAGAATATTTAAAATAAAAAAAAGCGAACTTTAAAGTTCGCTTTTTTTTTATAGTTATCAAACAGGATTATCTGTTCATCGTTTTAATTTCTTCAGCAAAAGTATCTAAATCAACACCTTCATGTACTAGCTCTAAAGCCTTATGCGTAATATATTTTGCATTGCTAGATTTAAAACCTAAACCAACACATAAACGCTCCAATACAGCTGTTTGCTTAGGACCTTCAATATGATCAGCCCAAACCATTCTTGACAAATCATACAGACGCTCTAAACGTTGGTCATAAGATGTTGGAGGGTTAATTGGATGCTCTTTATAATCAATTAATATCTGCTTATACTCGCCTTCACTAATATCTAAATTACGTGCTAAACGATCTAAAAACGCTTTTTCTGACTCACTAATCACACCATCACTCATTGCTACACGTACAATTGCAGCAAAATGATCCTCATTGCGCTTTTTAAATCCACTATCGAATAAATCTGAAAATGACATACTTTTTTGTTTAATTTTAGACTACAAATATAGTCAAACCGTACACCTTTTAAAATTAAAAGTTTCTATTTTTTTGGGCGTTTATTTTACACCCTTTAATAGGTGTAAAAAACCAGGCTCTCGTGGCTCGCTCTCTGCGAGGAGCTCAGACAAACCACTCCATCCTTAACGCATCTACCCATGGACATTTCTAAAAAGTTAAATTTTGTAAATCTAAAAGCTAATAATTTATGCATTGCTTATATTTGCACAAACTAAAGTTATAGTGAGTAAAACCTTAATCTCGCAAACCTATTTACAGTCTTTGCAATTGCAAAAACTGCAAACTGCTATTGCCCAAACCCAAAGTAAAACACATTTAAAAGGACTTGTAGGCTCATCATTATCCTACCTTGTAGCACAATCTTTTAAACAAACACAGCTACCCTTTTTACTTATTTTTAATGACAAAGAAGAAGCTGCTTTTTACCTAAACGATTTAGAACAACTCATTAACAAGACAGACGTCCTATTTTATCCAGGAAGCTATCGTAGACCCTATCAAATAGAAGAAACTGACAACGCAAACGTACTTTTACGTGCCGAAGTTTTAAACCGTATTAACTCACGCAAAAAACCCGCTATAATCGTTACCTATCCTGATGCACTGTTTGAAAAAGTAGTCACCAGAAAAGAGCTAGAGCGTAATACACTTAAAATAACCGTTAATGATAGCCTATCAATAGACTTTGTTAACGAAGTCCTATTTGAGTATAAATTTAAACGTGTTGATTTTGTAACAGAACCTGGAGAGTTTTCAGTACGTGGAGGAATTGTAGATGTTTTTTCATTTAGTCATGACGAGCCCTACCGAATCGAGTTTTTTGGTGACGAAGTAGATAGTATCAGGACTTTTGATGTAGAAACACAACTATCTACAGAGCAAATTAAAAAAATTAGTATCATACCAAATGTTGCTAATAAATTAATGGATGAGTCCAGACAAAGTTTTTTAAAATACATTGCTCAAAAAACAGTCGTTTTTGGCAAAAATTTTGACTTAACCTTTGATCGTGTGGACGACTTTTTTGACAAAGCAATTGCTGCTTTTGTTAAATTAAACAAAGACATCAAACACGCAGAACCACTAGAGTTATTTTGTAATGCTGCCGAGCTAAAAAAACAACTATTAGATTTTAGTATTGTAGAGCTTGGTACAGACTCAATTTTTAGTGCGACACAAGTCATACAACATAATACCACACCGCAACCTACATTTAATAAGCAGTTTAACTTATTAATAGACAACCTAAATAGCAATCATAATAACGATTACACAAACTATATAGCTTGTGTCAGTGAGCAACAAGCAAAACGTTTTCATGATATATTTGACGATGTTGAGCAAGACGTCCATTACCAAACCATTACCCAATCACTTTACCAAGGATTTATAGATCACGACCTTAAAATAGTCGTTTATACAGATCACCAAATTTTTGAACGTTATCATAAATTTCATCTTAAAAATGGATATGCTAAAAAGCAAGCCATAACCTTAAAGGAGCTTACAAACCTTGACATTGGTGATTATGTAACACACATTGATCATGGAATAGGTAAATTTGGAGGACTTCAAAAAATTGATGTTGAGGGTAAAAAACAAGAAGCTATTAAATTAGTGTATGGAGAACGTGATGTCCTATATCTAAGCATTCACTCATTACACAAAATAACTAAGTTTAATGGTAAAGATGGTAAACCTCCTAAAGTATACAAATTAGGAAGTAAAGCTTGGAAAGTTCTTAAAGAAAAAACCAAATCTAGAGTTAAGCATGTCGCTTTTAACTTAATTAAATTATACGCAAAACGTAAGCTAGAAAAAGGATACCAATATAAACCTGATAGCTATTTACAACACGAGCTAGAGGCTTCTTTTTTATACGAAGATACACCTGATCAAATTACTGCAACTGCAGATATAAAAGCAGACATGGAAAGCGAGCGTCCAATGGACCGTTTAATATGTGGAGATGTTGGTTTTGGCAAAACTGAAGTAGCCATTCGTGCAGCTTTTAAAGCAGTGGATAATGGTAAACAAGTTGCAGTTTTAGTACCAACAACTGTATTAGCCTTTCAACACCATAAAACCTTTACTGAACGTTTAAAAGACTTTCCGGTAACTGTGGATTACGTTAACCGTTTTAGGACTGCAAAACAAAAAAAGGAAACCTTAGAAAAATTAGAAAAAGGTCACGTCGATATCATTATAGGCACGCATCAACTAGCAAGTAAAAATGTTAAGTTTAAAGATCTAGGATTGCTTATCGTTGACGAAGAGCAAAAATTTGGTGTAGCTGTAAAAGAAAAATTAAAAACTTTAAAGGATAATGTAGACGTATTAACGTTAACAGCAACTCCAATACCTAGAACCTTGCAATTTAGTTTAATGGCAGCAAGAGATTTATCAGTCATTACTACACCTCCACCAAATCGTTATCCAATAGAAAGTAACGTGATTAGATTTACAGAGGAGTCTATTAGAGATGCTGTAAGCTACGAGATAGAACGTGGTGGACAAATCTTTTTTATTCACAACCGTATTGAAAACATTAAAGAGGTTGCTGGAATGATCCAAAGGCTTGTACCTGATGCTAAAATAGGTATTGGTCATGGACAACTTGAAGGTAAAAAACTAGAAAGCTTGATGCTTGGTTTTATGGATGGCGAATTTGACGTGCTGGTTAGTACTACTATTATTGAAAGCGGTTTGGATGTACCAAATGCCAACACCATTTTTATTAACAACGCCAATAATTTTGGATTAAGTGATTTGCATCAAATGCGTGGTCGTGTTGGACGTAGTAATAAAAAAGCGTTTTGTTATTTTATAACTCCAGAATACTCTGCAATGACAGATGATGCCAGAAAACGTATACAAGCTTTAGAGCAGTTTACCGAGTTAGGTAGTGGTTTTAATATTGCTATGAAAGACCTTGAAATAAGAGGAGCAGGAGATTTATTAGGAGGGGAACAAAGCGGATTTATAAATGAAATTGGTTTTGACACCTATCAAAAAATCCTTAATGAAGCAATTGAAGAACTTAAAGAAAATGAGTTTAAAGAGTTATATGATGAACCTTTAGAAAATAAAGAATACGTTAAAGACATTACTATTGACACAGACATGGAACTTTTATTTCCTGACGACTATGTTAACAATATTGCCGAAAGATTGAGTCTTTACACCCAATTAAACAATTTTAAAACCGAAGCTGAATTAACCGAATTTGAAACACAACTTATTGATCGTTTTGGAGAGTTACC
Source organism: Olleya sp. UBA1516 (assembly GCF_002323495.1). NCBI lineage: Bacteria > Pseudomonadati > Bacteroidota > Flavobacteriia > Flavobacteriales > Flavobacteriaceae > Olleya > Olleya sp. UBA1516. The sequence goes on along the minus strand of NZ_DCQO01000005.1, from coordinate 165,878 downwards.
AACACAGGTTGTAGATTTAATAAATAGCGTACGCATCAAATGGGTAGCTACCAAATTAGGTATTGAAAAAGTAATAATGAAACAAGGAAAGCTAATTTGTTATTTTATTAATGATCAACAAAGCAGTTTTTATCAAAGTCCAAATTTTACAAAATTACTACAGTATGTGCAAACTCATCCTCAGGCTTGTAAAATGAAAGAAAAACAAACCAGAAATGGCTTACGTTTATTACTTACCTTTGACAATATAAAAACGGTTAAAAAAGCTTTAATTGCCTTACAACCAATATTGGAATAGTTTTTGAAATTATAAAAGAAAATCACAAAAAATGAACAAAAAAATACTGTTTTTATTTGCCATATTGCCAACCCTTTTGATGGCTCAAAACACAATTAAAGGAACTTTTACTCCAGCAGATCAATTTAAATTTGCATTTCTATACCAAGTTACTGCAGACACTTCAATTTTTGTAGACAATGCAGATATTGCAGCAGACGGAAGCTTTATTTTTAATCTTAAAAAAACACAAGCTCCTGGCACGTATCGTATTGTTTATGCACAACCACAAGATGAATATAACTTCGATTTTTTGTATAACAACGAGGATATTGAGTTAACGTTTGATTTAGAAAAAGGTCTAGAATTTGTAACTTCCGAAGAAAACAAACTTTGGATTTCTTACAATAATAGCATGTCTATGATTGGACAGAGCTTAAATGCTTTTTATTCTTCTGGAGGTAAAAAAGAAAAAGATTTTAAAAACATTATTGACATCTTAAAAACAACGCAGTCAGAGTTTGAAAAGGCATCGGAAGGTAAATTAGTACTTAATTTTATAACTGCCAGCCAACCTTACATTCCTGAAAATTTAATTGACGCCAAAACGTTTACAGAAAATGCTAAAACCAGCTACTTTAAACATATCAATTTTGGAAACCCAGTACTTCAAAATTCAAACTTTTTAATTGAAGCAACATTAAATTATGTATTCAATTTTAGTGATAGTAATGACCAAATTACTTCCTACAAAAATAACATAGACACAGTAGTAAAAGCTATTGGCAACAATCCTAAGATTAAAAAAGTAATGTTAGAAATTTTATGGAATCAATTTGCTTTAGAAGAAGTTGAACCTGTTGCTAACCATATTACAGACACCCATTTATTAGCTTTAGCTAAAGCGGAAAACGACACGCAATTAATAGAAGATTTAACTTATTTTAAAAATGCATCTGTTGGTACTATTGGACAAGATTTTGAAATAGTAATCTATGATGAAGAAGGCGAAGCAACTGTAAAAAACCTATATCAATTAGATGAGTCTAATAATTACCTAATCGTGTTTTGGAGCACAACATGCTCACACTGTTTAGAAGAGATTCCAGAACTACGCAAGTATGTAAAAATTTTAGACAATAAACAATTAAAGGTTATTGCGATTGCTTTAGATGAAGACCGTTACAGATGGAAAGACATGACCTATGACTATCCTGAGTTTTACCATGTTTTTGGTGAAGGAAAATGGGATAATGAGATTGGAAACAACTATAACGTAAAATCTACACCAAGTTATTTTGTATTAGATAGTGATAAAAAAATAATCAAAAAACCATACGATTTTAAAGCGTTTGAAGCTTATTTTAAAACACTACCTCAACCAAAAAAAGAAGAATAAGTAACTAAAAAGTTAAACATCAAAGTACTAATTTTTATTAGGACACTTTTTTTATAGTAATCACGACAAATTAAAAATGATAAAAGGCATTTTCTAAATGTTTGATATTAAATTGATTATTCTGTTTGACTATTGCGATAATGTCAAAACGGACTTCAACATCCAATCCATTTACCGTAACATACTCATCCACCGCTTTTACTAAACGTTGGATTTGTTTTGGTTTTACAAAGTCTTGAGGGTTACCAAAGGTATCTGTAGATCTTGTTTTGACTTCAATTATGGCTAAAACATCAGCTTTTTGAGCAATAATATCCACCTCAGCTTTATCAAAACGATAATTTTGTTCTATTATTTCGTACTTGTTTTCAATTAAAAAATCTACAGCTAGTTGCTCTCCTTTTTTACCAAGTTCATTGTGACTAGCCATTATTCTTCAAAAATTAAAGTCGATTTACTTTTATCTACTTTTAATACTACTTGACGTCCTAAAATTAAAGCTCTGTTATCCTTTTCATGTCCTGCAGGCATATTAAACGCAATAGGGAAATTATAATCAGACAACGCATCCAAAATTAATTGCTCAATTGAAGTTCCCCATAATGTTGTGTTTTTTCGCATTCTGCTCATGTCACCAACTATAACACCTTTACAATTATCAAAATAACCAGCACGTTTTAAACTTTGTAACATACGATCTATATGGTACTTGTACTCTCCTATTTCTTCAATAAATAAAATTTTACCATCCGTATCTATACTATCTTTAGAGCCTAACATAGTGTGTAAAATAGTTAGGTTTCCACCTACTAAAACACCATTAGCATCTCCAGATTTATTATATTTTGATCCCTTTAAAGCATAACGTAAAGGTTGTCCAAAAAGCGTATTTTTAAAAGTTGCAATACTGTCTGCAATATCCTCTAAATTTTCAGGTAAACTTACTCCCATTATTGCATGTAGTGATTGCACTCCTAAATTATGTATTTGGTTATGTAACGCTGTAATATCACTGTAACCAATAATCCATTTAGGCTGCTTTAAAAATTTGGTATAATCTAAGCTATCCAAAATCCTAACGGTTCCGTAACCACCACGAGCAGACCATATAGCCTTAATTTTAGGGTCATCTAAAGCCATCTGAAAGTCTTCGCAACGCTCTTGATCTGTACCTGCAAAGTGGTTTGCCTGATTAAAAACATGCTTACCAATAACGACATGTAATTTCCAACTTTCTAAAAGCTGCTTCGCACGATTTACTTCATCAAATCTATTTTTTAAAACACCAGAAGGCGCAACAATAGCAACAGTGTCTCCTGCTTTTAAATAAGGTGGCTGTATCAATTTAGTTTCGGTTTTATTTTGCGCAAATCCTGTTGTATTTCCTAAGAAAAAAACAGCACAACACACTATCACTAATAATCTCTTTTTTGACATAATGTAAAATTACATTTTTTTTCTAAATGGCTGTCAAATTACGTATTTTTACACCTTCAAAAGATAACAAAGATGTCAAAAAGATATACAATTACTGCAGCATTACCTTATACTAATGGACCAATACATATTGGACATTTAGCAGGTGTTTATGTTCCAGCAGATATTTACGCTAGATATAAAAGACTAACTGGCAACGACGTAGCCTTTATTTGTGGTAGTGATGAGCATGGTGTGCCAATTACTATTAAAGCAAAAAAGGAAGGTGTTACACCTCAGGAAATTGTAGATCGCTATCATAAAATTATAAAAGATTCTTTTGAAGAATTTGGAATTACGTTTGATAACTACTCACGTACGTCTGCCAAAATTCACCACGATACTGCTTCTGAGTTTTTTAAAACTTTGTATGATAAAAATGAATTTGTTGAAGAAGTGTCAGAACAATTATATGATGCAGAAGCTAACCAATTTTTAGCAGACCGTTTTGTAATTGGTACGTGTCCAAAATGTGGTAACGAAGAAAGTTATGGTGACCAATGCGAAAAATGTGGAACGTCACATAATGCAACAGATTTAATTAATCCTAAATCGGCAATAACTGGTAATGTTCCCACTTTAAAAGAAACAAAACATTGGTTTTTACCTTTAAATAAACACGAAGCTTTTTTACGCGAATGGATCTTGGAAGGTCATAAAAAAGACTGGAAACCTAACGTTTATGGTCAAGTTAAATCTTGGATTGATGATGGATTAAGACCTCGTGCTGTAACTAGAGATTTAGATTGGGGAATTCCGGTTCCTGTTCCTGGAGGAGAAGGCAAAGTGCTTTACGTATGGTTTGATGCACCAATTGGTTACATATCATCAACTAAAGAATGGGCTGCAAGAGAAGGTAAAGATTGGGAACCATACTGGAAGGATGAAGACACTAAATTAGTACACTTTATTGGTAAGGATAATATAGTATTTCATTGTATAATCTTTCCTGCTATGCTTAAAGCAGAAGGCAGCTATATTTTGCCTGATAATGTTCCAGCTAACGAGTTTTTAAACTTAGAAGGCAACAAACTATCGACTTCTAAAAATTGGGCTGTTTGGTTGCCAGATTATTTACAAGATTTTCCTAACCAACAGGATGTGTTACGTTATGCTTTAACTGCTAATGCGCCAGAAACTAAAGACAATGATTTTACTTGGAAAGATTTTCAGGCAAGAAACAATAACGAGCTAGTAGCAATCTTCGGAAACTTTATTAATCGCGTTGTAGTTTTAACTAATAAATACTATGAAGGTGTTGTACCGACACCATCTGATTTTTCCGCTATAGACGAAGAAACTTTAGCGACTGTCAAAGCATATCCTGCAGTTATTGAAAGCTCTTTAGAGCGTTACCGTTTTAGAGAAGCTGGTCAGGAGTTAATGAACTTAGCAAGACTTGGAAACAAGTATTTAGCAGATGAAGAACCTTGGAAACTAGTTAAAACAGATGAAGCTAGAACCAAAACAATTATGTTTGTCGCATTGCAAATAGCTAGCGCTTTAGCAACATTATCAGAACCGTTTTTACCATTTACTTCTACCAAATTAAAAAACATTCTTAATACAACAGAAAACTCTTGGAACGATATATCGACCAAAAACACATTACTTCCTGCTTTGCACCAAATAGGTAAAGGTGAATTGTTGTTTAGTAAAATAGAAGACGAAACAATCCAAAAGCAAATAGATAAGCTAGAAGCAAGTAAAAAAGCTAATGAAGCTGCTAACAAAGTCGTTGAGCCGCAAAAAGATGAAATCACTTTTGATGATTTTACTAAGTTAGACATACGTGTTGGAACCATTTTAGAAGCTACAAAAATGCCTAAAGCTAAAAAACTTTTAATCTTAAAAGTGGATACAGGTATTGATGTACGCACAATAGTGTCTGGAATAGCAGAAAGCTTTACTGCAGAAGAAGTTGTTGGTAAAAAAGTGACCGTTTTAGTTAATTTAGCACCAAGAGCACTACGTGGTGTAGAGAGTCAAGGTATGATTTTAATGACAGAAAATGCTGAAGGCAAATTAGTATTTGTAAATCCCGATTATGCCAATGTTAGTAATGGATTACACATTAGTTAACCAAAATTATTATTGTAAAATAAGTTTATGAAGTACGCCTTAATACTATTTGCATTTGTTTTTAGCACCTTAACTTCTGCTCAAGAAGAATGGGTTGGATTTAATATTGAAGAAGAAACAAAACAACTGTACCCTAAGGACGTTATTCCTGTTGTTAATGAAGACAATAACCAAATCGCCATGTTTTTTACAAATAGAAAGGTGATTTTTGGAAATCTTCATGATCAAAATAAACAATTAATCGGCTCAATAAATAATGTAATCATTCCTAAAAAGGGTAAGATTTTAATTGGTGCAATATATGACCAAGAGACTTATACGCTGTTTTTTAGTAATAATAACAAATCTCATTTTAGTTCGGTTTCGTTAAGTTTTAAAACAGGAAACTTTAAAATAACAGAAGACTTAAACATTGAATTTAAAAAAGAAAAAATAGTCGAATATCTAGTCTTAAAAAATAAGCTTCATATTTTATCTGTTAGTAGGAAAGAAGATGTTTTAATATCTAGAACATTAACTGATAAGGGTCTTATTAAGACAACTAATTACGATTTATCATCGCAAGCAATAGTTAATAACATTGACAGAGATTACCCATTATATCCTTTGCTATTTGGCAACCCTAACTACGCAGCTATTGAGGTTGTTAATAGTAATGTTCCCAACAGTTTAGAGCAAACTAATGCGTTTACAAAATTATATGTAGACAATAATAATCTTACAATTACCAATAATCTTTTTAACAAGTATACTTACGTTATTAGTTTAGATCTAGAAAGTGATTCTTATAGCTTTAATAGCATTATCAATACAGGTTATACTAATAATCATCATGGCGCAAATTCTAATTCCTTTATTCATAAAGATAAACTGTTAACCATCTATTCTACATTAGATAACTTAAGTTTTAGTGCCTATAATTTAGATGATTTTGGGTTAATAAAAACGTTTAATATTAACGACAAAGAAGAAATCACGTTTAAAAACACACCAATAATTCAGGAAGGTGGTGCATTTGACGATTACCGAGAACTAGAAAAAACCTCTAAATTTTTAAGAAAAATAACACAGTCTAAAATAGGTATAACTGCTTATTCAAAAAATGAGGACTTAATTATAACATTAGGAGCTAGCGTAGAAATAGATAGAGGTGGTTTTGCTATGGTCAATTTTGGCGCATTTGGCGTAATTGCATATGGTCTAATATTAGACAGCTTTAATAGCTACACTAGAACAAAATCTACTAGAATAAGCTGTTTATTTGACAACGATTTAAATCACAAAACAGGAGACATTCCGTTAAACGAATTTGATCAAATCAAAAACTTTCAAGACGCTAACAGAACGTACAATAATGCACATTTACAAACCTTATTTAAGTATCAATCTAGCTTCTTTTTAGGAAACTATAATAAAAGGACTGGAGAATATACACTTACTAAATTTGACAATTAATTCTTCTAATCGCAAGCATACACCTTCTCTACCTTAGCAATTACAATTTTAAAAATGGTAATTATATAACCTATATTAATAATCGTGTAATATCAAATATCAAGTAATATTGCACCTTTGTATCAAATAAATTAAACAATCATGAAGCAAATAATAACCGTTTTGTTTTTAAGTCTACTATTTAGCTGTGGATCTTCAAAAACAGTAAGACAATCAGAAAAAACCATTAAAGGTCAATGGGTTTTAAACACCATTAATTACAATCAATCAGGCACTTATAATGTATCATTATTAAATGACACATCTAAGGAATGTTTTGAGCAAAGTACTTGGCAGTTTATCCCAAATAATAATACAGGTATTTATACCATAAACACTCCAAATTGTAATACAGGAGAAAGAAACTTTAACTTTACTATTCAGGAGGTAGACGAAACTACAGGTTTATACAACTTCTTATTAAAGCCAACCGATGCTAAAGGGAAAAGTGAAACCAATCAAGGGTTTAGATTAAAATTAGCCCAATTATCAGAAACTAACATGAGATGGGAACAAACCCTTACAGTTGATGGTAAACCATTTACAATTAACATGAACTTTTCTAAATTATAAAAACTATGAAATCTATATTAAAAAAAATATCAATAAGTGCATTAACAGTCGCTATGGCTTTTAGCTTTACTAATTGTAGCAGTGTAAAAAATGCAAATAATAAACAAAAAGGTGGTGTCATTGGTGCTACTGGAGGAGCCATTTTAGGAGCCATAATTGGTAACAATGTTGGTAAAGGTGGTAACGGAGAATTAGGTGCTGTTATTGGTGGAGTTGTAGGTGGTGGAGCCGGAATCCTAATTGGAAACAAAATGGATAAACAAGCACAAAAAATTGAGGAAGAAATTCCTGGTGCTACAGTGGAGCGTGTTGACGAAGGTATTGTGGTAACTTTTGACGAAAATAGTGGTGTGTATTTTGACACAGCAAAATATAACGTAAATGGTGCGTCGCAAGAGACACTTAACAAACTTGTAGCTGTATTTAAAGAGTATCCAGATACTAATATTTTAGTTGTTGGACATACAGACAGTGTTGGTAGCGAAGAAAACAACATGACATTATCTAAAAACAGAGCTAACGCTGTTACCAATTACTTAACAAACCAAGGTTTAAGTAGCGGTAGATTTACAACAAATTGGTTTGGAGAAACACAACCTACTAATGATAATACAACTGCAGAAGGTAGAGCAAAAAACCGACGTGTAAACGTAGCCATTTTACCAAATGAAAAAATGATTAATGACGCTAAAATGGAGTCTGGAGAAAACTAGAATTTTGTCCGATTTTCCTCGGAAAATTAATCAGAGTTAAATATATTACAAGACCTTATTTATTATAAAAAAATAAGGTCTTTTTTTATGCTTTTAAACTATATAATTTCTAAGACAAAATTACCTGAAACATCAGTAAAAAATACGATTGACCTATTAAATCAGGACGCAACTATTCCGTTTATTTCAAGGTACAGAAAAGAAGCAACTGGAAATTTAGATGAAGTCCAAATTGGAGATATTGTAAAATATAAAGAAGAATTTGAAACTTTAGAAAAACGAAAAACAGCAATATTAAAAGTACTCGAAGAGCAAGATGTTTTAACTGATGCTTTGCAAGCCAAAGTCGAAGCTTGTACTGACTTAACAACGCTTGAGGATTTATACTTACCGTATAAAAAAAGCAGAAAAACTAAGGCAGAAACTGCAAGAAAAAATGGCTTAGAACCTTTAGCCAAAATCATCATGTCTCAAAATGCAAATGATGTGGAATCTATCGCATTTAAATATGTAAAAGGCGACGTCAAAACGGTTGTTGATGCTTTGGAAGGTGCAAGACATATTATTGCAGAGTGGATTAACGAGCGTACAGATATACGTAATAATTTACGTAACCAATTGGAGCGTCATGCTATGATTTCCACGAAAGTGGTAAAATCAAAAAAAGAAGATGAAAATGCTCAAAAATTCAGAGACTACTTTGAATGGGAAGAAGCGTTAAGTCGTATTCCGTCTCATAGATTATTAGCCATTTTAAGAGCTGAAAAAGAAGGTTATATTCGTGTTAAAATTGAAATAGATAAAATAAAGGCGTTAGAAAACATTGATAGACGTATTATTAAAAGCGAAAACGCCTGCGCAGATCAGATTGAGCTAGCTATTAGCGACGCGTACAAACGACTATTATTCCCATCTCTAAGTAATGAAGCGTTACAAAAAGCAAAAGAGAAGGCTGATGCATCTGCTATTTCGGTATTTGCAAAAAACTTAAAACAACTATTATTAGGTTCGCCTTTAGGCGAAAAACGAGTACTTGCAATTGATCCTGGTTTTAGATCAGGCTGTAAAGTGGTTTGCCTAGATGCCCAAGGAGTTTTACTGCATAACGAAAACATCTATCCGCATCCTCCAAAAAGCGATAGTATTGGTGCTATAAAAAAACTATCCACCTTAACGGAAGCATATAAAATAGAAGCAATTGCAATTGGTAATGGTACAGCATCCAGAGAAACGGAAGCGCTGGTAAAAAAGATTCAATTTAAAAACGACATACAAGTCTTTGTGGTTAGCGAGGCTGGAGCAAGTATTTACTCGGCTTCAAAAATTGCAAGAGACGAGTTTCCTAATTACGATGTTACCGTTAGAGGTAGTGTTTCTATTGGACGACGCCTACAAGATCCTTTGGCAGAATTGGTGAAAATTGATGCTAAATCTATTGGTGTTGGACAATACCAACATGATGTGGATCAAAGCAAACTACAGAAAGAACTGGATATTGTGGTAGAAAACTGTGTCAATAGTGTTGGTGTAAACATTAATACTGCAAGTACCTCTTTACTTAGTTATGTCTCCGGAATTGGTCCAAAACTGGCCGAAAACATTTTTAATTACAGAAACGAAAATGGTGTTTTTACTAGTAGAAATGCAATAAAAAAAGTACCACGCTTAGGCGGAAAAGCGTTTGAACAAGGCGCTGCTTTTTTAAGAATTAGAGAGGCTAAAAACCCGTTAGACGACTCGGCAGTACATCCTGAAAGTTATAATATAGTCGAAAAAATGGCCAAAGATTTAAAGGTTACTTTAAACGATTTGATTGGCAATCAAGAGTTGCTAAAAAACATAGATTTAAAAAAATACTGTACTGATACTGTTGGTTTACTGACCTTAGAAGATATTATTAAAGAACTTGAAAAGCCAGGATTAGATATTAGAGAAGAAGCTAAAGTATTTACTTTTAATCAAAATATTAAAACAATAAACGATTTAGTTGCTGGTCAATTATTACCAGGAATAGTCAATAACATCACTAATTTTGGATGCTTTGTGGACATCGGAATTAAAGAAAGTGGTTTAATACATGTCTCTAACTTATCGGATAGTTTTGTAAAAGATGTTAATGAGCATGTCCATTTACACCAACAGGTTATTGTTAAAGTTTTAGAAGTTGATGTGCCACGAAAGCGCATCCAATTAAAACTACACAAATAAAAAAAGCATCAATCTATAGGTTAGATTGATGCTTTAAATAAAACTAATTTAATAGCGTTAAGATGCCATTTTAGCTTTGACTGTAACCTTTAAGTTATTGTCAATAATGTCTTTCCAGTTTTCTATTCTTCGTGCTTCATAATCTTCTGTAAAAGCTTCATCTGTGTCAAAAAAACTGATCACGACAGCTTCTTTATTTGGCGTATAAAAAGAGATTTTTAAGTCCAAATGTTTTAATCTTGTTACTTTATCTATGTCTTTTTTATAGTCAGAAAGTACTTCACATGACTTGATTTCAGACAATTCTAAATTAAACACTTGGTTTTCATCTTCCTTAAAAGCAATATAGGATAGCACTTTTTTATCTTCGGTTAAACCGATAAATTTATTGTTCCAAACCTCTTTTAAATTGTACTTAAACCCGTTGGATTTTAATAAATTTTCGGCTTTATGCTTTGTTTTTGTAGTGTTATTTAAACCTTTAAAGATGAATATAAAAAAAGGCACGAATACGCTTAATGATACTAGAATAGCTAGTAGTGTGAATGAAATTTTCATTGTTTTAATATTTTGATTTAATGTATAAGAAATCAATACATTGTCTTTAAGTAAAAGACATGTATTGCAATAGTTAATAAAAACGTATTGCGCTTATGTAAACCAATGAAAAGGGTAAATGATCTGTGTTTTAGACAGTCCAACATCTATAGACCTGTTAGTTTTTTGATACACCAAGAAATTTTCTTGTTGCTCTTTACTAACTGCATTTATAAAAGCTAACTGCTTAAAAAAAGTAATACTGTCTTCTGGCTGTACGTTAACTGTAAGATCAATTTGAGAATTTACAATTATACCTTGAGAGTGTAAGGCTGCACTAGACTGTACTGTATGTTGCGGAAAAGTATTTTGTACGACAGATGCTACCTCAACTTCAGAACTGAAGAAGGTAGACAACCCTATTAAAAGAGAAATAACTAAAAAGTTAAGTCTTGCCATGTTATACTTTAATTTGAAGTACAAAGGTATACGATAAGTTGTTAAGAAGATGCTAAATTATAAAACTTCGATAATTTTTTTTTGAAAAGAGTTAGTATTAAATTTAAAACTTGAACCGTTAATCTACCTATGCTTAAAATAGCTTATCATCCTATTTACTGTCATCCATTGCCTGAAGGACATCGTTTTCCGATGTTAAAATACGAGTTGCTTCCTGAGCAATTAATCCATGAAGGCACTTGTACTGAGGCTAACTTTTTTGAACCGAATAGAATGCTAAACGAAGCGCCAATATTGGCAGTACACGATCCTGAGTATTTTTACGACTTACTTAATATTACATTGGATCCGCGAGCTGCACGTAAAATAGGTTTTCCGTTAAGTGAGGTTTTAATTGAACGTGAAATAGTTATTGCAGATGGCACCATAAAAGCAAGTGAATATGCCATAAAATATGGCATTGCTATGAATATTGCTGGCGGAACACATCATGCCTATTCTAATCGTGGCGAAGCCTTTTGCATGTTAAATGACCAAGCGATTGGTGCTAGATTTCTTCAAAAAAAAGGACTAGCAAAACGTATTTTAATCGTAGATCTGGACGTGCATCAAGGTAACGGAACAGCTGAGATATTTAAGGATGACCCTTCTGTTTTTACGTTTTCTATACACGGAAAACATAATTATCCGTTTAAAAAAGAACAAAGCGATTTGGATATTGCTTTAGAAAACAATGTTGGAGACACGGAATATCTTTCAATTTTAAAGGACACATTACCCAAACTAATTACAAACTTTCAACCCGATTTTGTCTATTATTTATGTGGTGTAGACGTAATTGCTACAGATAAATTAGGGAAATTAGGACTGTCGGTTACAGGCTGCAAAACTCGTGATCAATTTGTATTAGAAACTTGCAAAACTAACAACCTACCAATTATGTGCAGTATGGGAGGAGGTTATAGTCCTGACATAAAAACAATAGTAGACGCGCATGCCAATACGTTTAGATTAGCACAAGATATTTATTTTTAATACTTGTAATTTTATGCTGGTTTTTAAGACTACATGGTTATGCTAAAAACATTTACAGAGTTATCCACCAACGGAACATTAAAAATATCTGACCAAAGCCTATTACAAACATTTACTAGCTCAGAACAAATTGGCTTGTATACTTTTATTATCTCTGGTAAAAGCACTATTACTGTGCTTGTCGATGGTGTTCCTATTGTTTTAAAACCACACCAAATATTGTCATTAACTCCAATTCAATATTTTCAATTTATTGAAGGTGATTATGGTGTTGTCTATCAATTTAATCGCGAATTTTATTGCATAAAAGACCATGATAAAGAGGTGGGTTGTGCTGGTGTTTTGTTTTTTGGGAATGATACTATTCCGGTGATTTCCTTAAATAAAAATGAGCAGCATAAATTTAATGTGCTGCATGATATGTTTTTAGATGAAATTGAAACAGAAGATACTATTCAGGCCGAAATGCTAAGAATGTTATTAGCACGATTTATAATTAAAACCACACGTTTACTTAAAAACGAAATACCTACTTCAATACTTACCAAAGCTACAGACGAAACTTTACGACAGTATAACTTATTAGTAGAAACCCATTTTAAAGAAGCACATCAAGTTAATTTTTACGCAGAAAAATTATTTAAGTCGCCCAAAACATTATCCAATAGCTTTGCTAAATTGGGACAAAGTCCTTTAAAGATTATTCATGACCGTTTAGTATTAGAAACCAAACGTCAATTAATGTATACTGACAAAACTGCTAAGCAAATTGCTTACGATATTGGTTTTGAAGATGCTTCACACTTAAGCAGATTGTTTAAAAAACAAACTAGCATTACCCTTTCTGACTTTAAAAAAGGTTTATAAGCTTTATTTAAAGCCATTATTTCTTCATAAAAATACCATTTGGGAAAAATCGACAACTACTAAGGTAATATCGTCGTTTTAAAACCCGCTTTCGCTTCGCATCTTTGCATTGTAATATAAAAACAACAGCATTATGAAAACGACCATATCTATATTCAATCTAATTGAAATCTTTACAAAAGCTAAAAGAAAGCTAACCAAATCCATCAACCCACAAGAACATTGTGAGCATAAACAATTACACGATTACTATTGTGATGCAGAAATCAACAAAGGAATTATTGACAATTCAATTATATAAAAACACAACATTAAAAACATAAAATTATGACACCTATTAAAGCACTTAAAAGAGACGAAGTAAACGCAACTAATCAAGCTATTTTTGACCAATTAGAAAAAGCGGTTGGATTTGTACCAAATTTATACGCAACCTATGCAAATAGCGAAACCGCTTTAGAGAATTACTTAAACTTTGCAAATGCAAAAACATCTTTAAAAGCGAAAGAAAAAGAAGTAGTAAATCTTGCTGTAAGTGAAGTAAACAACTGTATTTACTGTTTATCTGCACACACTGCAATTGGTAAAATGAATGGCTTTACAGACGACCAAATTTTAGAATTAAGAGCAGGAAAAGCCTCTTTTGACACTAAATTTAATGCATTAGCAGCCTTAGCTAAAAACATTACAGAAACTAGAGGGAAAACAAACGCAACTATCTTAAACAACTTTTTAGAAGCTGGTTATAACCACGGAAATTTAATTGATGTTATTGCTTTAGTTGGTGATAAAACAATCTCTAACTACATCCACAATACAACACAAGTCCCTGTAGATTTTCCAGTAGCACAACCATTAGAAGCAGTAATATCTTAATTAATTATAATCTTAAAAATAAATAACAATGAAAAAATTAATCGCAACTTTAGTATTAACATTAACCCTTTTAGTATCTGTTAATGCACAAGACAAAATGATGAAACATGATGCTGTAAAAACAGTAGCATTAGAGCAAACTACGGGTGAGTTTACCCAAAAAGGATTAACGATAAGTGAAGGGACTTATATTTTTGAAATAGCAAATAACGCTGTTGGAACAGATGTTGGATTTGTACTAATTAAAAAAGGTGCTGATGCTTCTAACCCAGAAAACCACATCAAAACTGCTTATGTAACTAGTGTTGTTAAGGATGGTGACAAACAAACGTCTAGCGCAACAACATTAGCAAAAGGAGAATACACATACTTTTGCCCATTAAATAAAACACCACAGTACACGTTAACTGTACAGTAATATATCAGCTTTTAAGTTGATCTAAAAATTCCTGTCTGCGATTACGCGAGACAGGAATTTTTGCATTTCCAGACAAAATCACATAACCCTCATTCAGATATTTTTGGATATAACTTAAGTTTATTAAATGTGATTTATGTACTAAATAAAAGTCGTTATGCTCTAATAATTTATTAAAATGCCCAATACTATTAGAGCTTAATAATGGCTTACCTTCTTTTAAATGAATTTTGGTATAACCCGCTTCGCCTTCGCAATGCACTATATTTTCAATTTTAATAAACTCTAAGCCTTCCACAGACGGAATTATAATTTTCTTTTTTTGAAACGTTTGTACGCCTAAGTTTTCAATTAACTGCTTGTTTTTTTGAAGCGCAGATTTATCACCAATATTTTTTTCGGCATTAGCCACAGCTTCTACCAGATCTTTATTATCAACAGGTTTAACTAAGTAACCAATTGCACAATGTTTTATAGCCTCAATAGCATAATTATCAAAAGCTGTTGCAAAAATAATTTCGAAATCAGGATTTTCAAACTGTTTTAACACATCAAACCCACTTAATTCTGGCATTGCAATATCTAAAAACACCAAGTCTGGTTTTAGGCTTTTAATTAGTGCAATCCCTTCTTTTGGACTTTGCGTTTCTGCAATTATTTGGACATTTGGACATAAACGTTCTAGCTTATTTTTTAGAATAGCCAGCGCTTTACGCTCGTCGTCAATTAATATGGTTTTAATGGTCATAGTCAATTTCATTTAAGCCTTCCTTAAAAATCAAGGTAACTTTTGTTCCTGTTTTATTAGATGTATCTGCACGATCCTGAATTGTAAACGCGACATCCCAATGTTTACTTTCCTTAAGTAAAGTCAAACGCTCTTCTAAAACAAAACTAGAATGTTCTGTATGCGTTTGCTTCTTTTTAGCATTCATAAGTTTAGACTTATTAATACCAATTCCGTCATCTGTAATTTCAACTTTAAAGCTATAATCGTTGATACTTACAAAGTCAATACTAACTTTTCCCTTTCCTTTTTTATGAAAAATACCGTGATTAATAGCATTTTCTACAATGGGTTGTAAAATCATTGGAGGCAAAAATAAATCTTGTGTATCCAATGCTTTATCTATATTTAATTGAAAGTCAAAATCGTCTTCAAAACGAAGCTTTTCTATTTGTAAATAATTTTTTAATAACGAAATTTCGTGTTCAACCGAAATACGTTCTTTACGAGAATACTCGAAAAATTGTCGCATTAATTTTGAAAATTTAGAGAGGTAATCTTCACTTTTTTCGACTTCGTTTAACTGAATATAATATTGAATAGCATTAAGCGAATTGTGCACAAAATGCGGATTCATTTGTGCTCTAAGCGCGTTTAACTCTAACTCGTGTTGACGTTTTTGATTGTTTAGTTTGATTTCTAACTGCTCCTGGATAAGTTTATTTTTACGATTGTTGAATGTCATAAACAGAAATATTAGTGATAAAACCACTAATAAAGCAACTGAAAATAATGCTATGAAAATTAACTCTTTTTCAGACATAAAAAGCTTTTTATTATAAATCCAAACATTAAAATGATGTTAATCGTAATTGGAATACGATAATAAATACCTGACAACCCAAAATATTTTTGCAACAATACTAATGGTAAATAGCCAATATAAAACACTAAACACCCTGTAACAATCCAAAATTTCTGATCGGTTTTAAAATTGACGACTTCATTTTTGGTTAATAAATCAGAAAAAAATACTGTGCTACAAATTAGTATTGCAATTGCTAAAACGACTAAGGGGATTTTCCATAATACACCAAACGCTTGAAAAAACAGACAATAACCAATTGATGCAATGAAGACAGAAATAAAGACGATGACCAGTCTTTTTGTTTGCAATATGGACTTAAACCAAGTAAGTAAAAACAATCCGGATATTATAGTATAAACATTATATACATAGCCACTTTTAATATCACATATAATTGGTAATAGATAGCCTAAACACTCAATAACCAACACAAAACCTAAGAAGTATCTAAAATTACGTTGCGTAGTGTTTTTATAATTTGGCCACATTACAATTGCTAATACAAAAGCTGCAATTTGTGGTAACCACATTATTAATCTTAATATAATATCTTGGCTAAGCATAATTTAGATTATCCTTTGGTTTTATATTCTATACTATCAGGATCTCCTGCACTACCATAGTTAAGTGGGTTTAACTGGTTAATGTTTTGATGTGGAGCTTCGGTGTTTCTAGTAACTTCTTTAACCGTTGGAATAAAAAATAAGGTAGAGCGCATGACGCTATCCTTGTCTTTTTCAAATTTTACATTTTTGGCTCCAAAATATGCTCTTAAACTAATTTCGTCTTTTGCATATTCTTTATCAGTATAAGATTTGACATATTTTATGTAGTTTTCTAATTCTTCAAGACTAAAACGAATAGCTCTAGAGTCTTTAATATATTTATTGTCCTGCATGTCGACACCTTCTATGGTATCCACTAATGGCTGATTTAATTTTTCGTTTATAAATTTATACTGATTTTCAAGATAGTTTTTCTCATACATTTCTGCTTTTTTTAATGAGATTAAACCTGTTGGTTCTTTGTAAGAATCGTTGTTTTTTTGACACTCTTGAAAGAGTAAAAACCCTAGTACTAAACAAATGATTAGTAATGACTTTGATGTTAAATTTTTCATTGGTTGGTGGTTTAAATTAATAGCTAGATTACTAAGTTAGTATTTTACTTTTTAATATATTTTATTACTGTTTGTTTTCTTTTAAAAAGCAGCTTGTCCAACCGTCTTTATTTGATTTATTAAAACCAATGACTTCTGTAAACACATCTTGTCTTGTTTTTAACCTGGTTGATTGATCAAATTGAATGTCATAAAATGGTGTTTTTATCTTTTTAAAAGTTGCCATCACATCTGCTCTAACGTCGTTTTTTAATGTAATAGATGTTACTTCTTGTACTTCTCTAGAGACTAATCTAACATAAGCAATATTGTCCTTCTGTTTGGTAATATGCTTTTTATATTCTGGTTTAATGGAAACATTATAAACGGTATTTATCCTGATATGATCTGACATTTGTTGATTGTTAGAGGATAATGAATCCAAGACTACAATCCCAGATTTTGCTAATTTTTTAATATAACCTAACTCTACTAGACTTGTTCCTGCATTTTGATAGGTCATTTTACCAACATAAATTCCTTTTATAAATTCCACTGGATTTTCAGCATCGCAAGCTTTAATGTTTTGTAAAGCTAATGCTTTAGTTAAACCATTATTTGCATCCGTACATGACGATAAAATAAGAGATATTATTAGTAGTGTAAATAGTTTTTTCATTGTTTAAAATTTAATAAAACTCAAGACTATTTGTATTAACAGTCTTGAGTTTGTTAGACTAATTTTGAAATTATGTAATGATTATTCTTCGTTTCCGTCGCAAATATTTTCGATTAGTGTGATAATATTTTCAGCTATATTATTAAAATTAGGGACAATCATTTTATCTCCTAAAATATTATTATTAATAAGCTCTAGTTCATAATTAGACGATGCTAATGTGGATACTAAAACTAATTGCACGTTATCCAAATTAGCTTGAGTAGCCAATCCATTTAAAAAGGTATCATCAATAGCAGTATTAATATCATCATCTCCACCTGCTGGTGCATCTGTAATTATAAATACTAGTTTAGTTATACCAGATCTCCAAGATCCCGAAAAATTATTATTTAAAATTTGATCTAATAATAATGCTCCTGGCTCTGCAAAACCATTACCAGAACCCAATGACATATTTGCACTATTTAAATTAGCTAATTGCGTGCTAAAAGTTGTTTGATTTGCAGTAGCAAATGGCTCCATCATGGTTAAGTATTGCGCAGTAGTTGTACCTGTAGTAATAACTTGTTTTTGCGCAGCAGGTAAATTAGTATATCCAACCTGAGTATTGTAACTAGGAGTAGTACCTGCAGTAACCTCGTCAAAAACTGATAACGACAATCGGTAATCACCACCAGACTCTGTTACAATACTTGTTGCTATTGATGAAATTGAACTTTTAATACCTTCAATAGCTTCACCCATACTACCTGTATAGTCTATTAAAAACGCTACGTCCATACCAGAGTCACATGAAAATGGAAAGGTATCTGTTGGTGTGGTATAATCGCAAGCCTCGTCATCACTACATGCAGAAGCAAATAAAGCTAAAACGGTTACTACTACTAATTTTATTGATGTGAAAAATCTAGATTCTGAATCGTTGTTTTTCATTTTATATATTGTTTTCATAATTATAATTTTTAATAAATTAAGGCAGTTGTTTGTTTTATATACTGCCTTAATTTGACATTGATTTATAGCTTTTAATTTAATTGATACACACAACTTTAAATTCTGTTCTACGATTAATGGTGTGTTCGTTTTCCGAGCATTGCACGCCATCTGCACAACGATTTAATAATTCTGATTCACCTGCTCCACGAGCAATTAAACGGTCTCTAGAAATACCTTTAGTCATTAAATAATCTACTGTAGATTGTGCTCTTTTTTGAGATAACTCTTGGTTGTATTGGTTACTACCTCTAGAGTCTGTGTGCGATGACATTTCCACTTTAATAGTTGGATTATCTTGCATTAATTTTACAACATAATCTAAGTCTGGTCTTGCTGCAGGAAGAATATCCCATTTATCTAAATTAAAAATAATGTTATCTAATTTAATGGCTTGACCACAAGGATTCACACACATTTCGAAATCAATAAACAGTGATTTATTACGATCAACATCTGATGTAGACACTTCTACTTCATTAGAAAAATAGCCATCTTTATTACCATTTAAAGCATAGGTTGATGCTTGTTTTAAGTGAAAGATAAATGCTCCATCTAAGTCAGACAACGTATTTTTTTGTCCAGCTTTAACTTTATCTTTAAGAAGAATATCAACCCCTTGAATACCTTTGTCTGTATTACACTCTACTACGTTTCCTTTTAAGATGAAGTTTAAATCACCATATCTAATAACCTTTTGAATACTATTACCATCTTTCTTACACGCTTTAAAGTCCTCCTTGGTAATACTTGTTTCTTCCAAATTAACACCATATAATTTTCCTTTAACAATTAAATTGTCTTCGGCAACATCATTAAACACCACAACACCATATGCGTTAGTAATACCAGACTGTACAATATTTCCGTTTAAATCCGTTAAAACAACATCTGTATAAGGTAATGTTTCGTCAGTATATTTATCTCTAGCAGTAACCGTTACACCACAACCACAAGTTGCACAACATCTAGGCATATGGTCTTCTCCACAAACTTCGCAAACAGATTCTTTTTCTTTTTTATTAAATTTAAAAGTTACACCTGCAAATAGTCCTACTGAAGATATATCACAATCGCAAGGTTCTTCTCTTAACACTGGACCACTTTGATCTAGGCTATTAAAATTTACGTCTACATCGTTAACCGTGTTAAAAGGATGGTATCCTGCAGCTATATTTAATGTTGGATCCAATTGCTCTGTAGCACTAAAATGTTTTAAATAATAAGCGCCAACATTAATTCCAAAATTATCGTTTAAGTAATACGTAAAACGCAATTGTCCTTTAAGACTAAAAACACTAGATAGGTCGTAACCAGAATGAAAGTTTAGTAGTGTTGACGCTGGATCGTCTGTTAACAATGTTCTTCCACCTTTTATTGACGCTAAACCTACTCTTGTATTCAGCTCTGCAGAGAAACGTCTAGACTGACTACGATATTGGAAATTTGGACCTATACCAAAGAAGACTCTAGAAATATCATCTTCTGACAAAATGAAATTATTAATTCGACCTCCTCCTGCGTAAAAAAGATTGTCTGTTGGATAGGTGCTTTCTGGTTGGTTTTTGATGTAATCAAAATCAAACCCTAGACCAAACCAATTCCAGTAATAATCTAAGGATAATCCCAAATCCATTCCACCATTATAATCTATAAAAGGTGTGTTATTGTTATAACTTGGAAAGTCATAACCAATTCTTGGTGACAATTGAAAATAGTTATTGTCATCCTGTTGTGCGTTTGTAGTAAATGCCGAAGCAAATACAAATACGATTAATAAAAATTTTAATAGAGTTTTCATGATTTACATTTTTAAATTTTAGTTATACACGTTTATATAAAGAAGCCTTTAGTTTTGTTACCCTTCTTTATTAAAATTTGCATTAATCAATTTTTTGGGAGTTGTCGCTATAGCACAAATGTCTAGAGTTAGACCCTGTAAACAAAGACCAAATAGGCTATTGGTCGTTTTGAATCCATTACTGGTTATAATCAAATCATGAGACATAAAAAAAGCCTGCTATTATATAGCAGGCTTTTTTTTAATACGTTAAGTAGGATTACATACTTTGCAGTAAAATTATTGCAAGTATTAAACTAACTAAAGGCAAACTTAACAATAATGTTAGATTGTGACTGCTTGCTTTACTTCTGTTAAACTTAGCGTTAAGTACCTTTCTAGATTTACCACTGTACTTTAACCAGTTTTTAATATGTATTGCTATCGCAATAAGCACAAATAAGGTCCATGCTTTTTGACTTGAAATAGTAGAGGCATTCATTTTGGTTAAAAACGTTGCGGTGAAAACACCTAATAAAAAGAATAAAGCGATTTGTAGCGAAGAGATATAAGCTAAAGCAATAGAATTAGCCTTTTGTTTAAAACGCGCTTTAAACGCAGTAAAAACAGTAAAAAAAAGTTGATCGAATGTTGTCATAAATTGAATAAAAAAACCTGCTACAATGTAGCAGGTTTTTTTTAGATATTAGTTTTTGCAAAAATTATTCTGCAGAAATTTTTACGTTATCTACTTCCCATGTTGAAGCAGCTGAACTTGTTGAAGTATATTTAAAAGCAATAAATACATTTCCACCAGCAGCAGCAGATAAATCTAAGCTACCAGAATCTGTCCAAGATGACCAGCTACCTTCGTTAGTATCTAGCGTTGGTGCTAATGCAACCCATGTTCCGTCTGTATTAGGATTTCCTCCTGTATAATCTGTAGCATAAAATACTTCTAAGTTATTACCACCATAACGTTTTACTGTTTGGAAAGATAAAAATGCAGATGGTACCGAAGATAAATCAATTGGTAATGAGATTAACCAATCTTCGTTTGTTTGTGCTCCACTAGCAAAACCATTCATAGTTGCACTATCACTTGGATTACCAAAGCTGTTATAATACCACTCTTGTGCTCCTGTAACGCTAAACGTTGTCCACTTATCTAAGTTAGCAGCAGAGAATGAATCTTGAAATAAAGGATCACATCTAAAACTATCCATTACTACATCATCTGTAGTATTTAAGTTGATAATTAAGTCGTAACCATCATAAGTTTTGTTTACTATCCCAGAGATAGATCCTTTTCCGTCTGTTGGTAATAATTCATTTTTAAAAGCAGCAAAAGTACTAGACTCTAAAGTAAAAGAACCAGCGTCTGAACAGCTTTCAATAGATCTTTGAGAATCAAAATCGTCTGTAGGATCTACGTAAGGTTTGTTTTCTAAACCTGCAGGAAATTGTACGTTAACTAATTTTACAAACATACCAATATGCTCTTCTCCTACATCAGATAATTCTAATTCTACAGGCATAAGTGTTTCTGTAGTTGTTGATCTAAATAAGTGGTTAGGTATTTGGTTAGATGTCATTTCTAAAACATCGTTATCAAACGTATCAAATTTACCACCAATAGTTACAACATCATCACCAGTATTAGTTTCACCAATGTATAAATCTTTAAGATAGATATAAACCTCTCTACCTTTATTAAATTGGTTATAAGTATCTGCTTGATTTAACACTACCTTTAAAGTTTGTGTTGGGTCTGTTGGACTGTCTTGGATAAAAAATTCTTTATAAAAGTTTCCTGTTTCGTCACTTGAAGACACATAACCTTTAACCGCTATTTCTGATACAAATTGCGTCGCTTCGTATTGTACAAAGTTAGATTTAACTTGAGTTATTGTTTGTAACTCAACTTCTCCTGATTCAATTTTAGAAAGTAATTTATTTAAGGCAGCATTCTCTTCATTTCCTTGAGATTCTGGAACTGAATAATCGTCATTTTCTACACAAGAAGTTACAGCCAATAAAGCCATAAAACTAAATGCTAATGTTAAAAATTTATTCGTTTTCATAATTGTAATGTTAATTATTAATAATTTTTCTTTTTCTTTTTAAAATCTAAGATACACATTTACAAAGTAATTAGCACCTCTACCATACCAGTATTTAGGTCCAAAAACTCTTTTTTCAAGGTTTACATCATCTCTTAAAGCTCTGTAATCCGCACGTCTACCTTGTTCAAAACCTCCAGTTTTGTATTCTTTATCTAAAAGGTTACCTACACTTGCAAAGAAACCAATAAATTTATCCCCAATCTTCCAAGACTTACCTCCAACTAAATTTACAACCATGTAGCTATCAAATTTTTCTTGTTGTAATAACTCTTTTGCAATTGCTGGATCGTAATCGTTATACGGTAATCCATCTGCATCTGTGTAAAAATCAGTCGATCTAGATAATGGACTTACGTCTATGTAAGCATTATCAAAAAAGTTAGCTGTTGCACCAAACCACCAGTAATCTGGATCTCTGTATTCAAATCCAACTGAATAAGCTGTTTGTGGTCCACCTGCCACTTTATAATCCTTTAAGTTAGATGTACTAACTAATCCAGATGTGTTAACAACATCTCCACCTTGTACATCAATAAAATCCTCTGAAGTTGATGTTACATATAAGTTTGGATTATTGTTGTAAGTATATTGTCCTACAGATGCTGCACCTTTTAATTTAATAGTAGGTGTTACTTGTGCTTCTATACCAAACTCTCCACCAATGTGTTGTTTTTCTACTCCTGATAATACCTCTTGGATAAATCCTGTAGTACTACCTTGTGTAAAGAAGAAACCTACTTCGTTAGCATCTTCTATTTTAGTATAAAAACCTGTTAATTTAGCTTTGATAATTGGAGATCTAAAGATATAACTTGCATCTACTGATGAGATTTTCTCTTCAGTAATATTAATATCTGTATTATTTACACCATTAATAACACCAACATAATCATGACTTTCTCTTGAGTTTGTATACGTGTTTCTAATAGAAGGTGCTTTAGCGATATAAGCTCCATTAAAATCTAATAAATGTTTACCAGATATTTTATAAGTAAATCCTGCTTTTGCACCATATCCTGTAAATTCGATTTTATCTCCTTTACCAAATGAGTTATCTCTTTCAATACCGTTTTCGATATATACTTGGTTTTCGTTTTTATATAAACCTTCTCTTTGGTAATCTGTTTTTGTTATGCTTCCTGCTAAATAAAAATCAACTTTGTTGTATTTGAATTGTGCTTGAGCAAAACCAGATATTTCGTTAACATATAAATTATAGTTGTATCTAAATTTATCTCCTACAAAAGCAACTTGGTCAGGATTGTTTAAATCAAATTGATTTTGACTGAAAGAATCAACATTTAAAGCTCCTGTTGTGCTTCCTAATAAATCAATAATTTCAGCAAAGTTTTCAGAATCTAATTTTTTATAATTTACACCTGCATTAAACAGAATGTTTTGGTTAATCTCAGTATTAAAAATAGTATTTAATGTTAATTGCTTATCATCGTTTCTATCTTCATATAATACGTAGGCAGCATTTGCACCAGTTATATTATTAGTTAAGTTAGCATCTAAAATTCTGTTCCAATCAATTTGACCATCATTTAAAAACTCTTGTTCAGCTTCATATGCACCAGCTAAATCGTCATCTTCAAGAAAATAACTTGGTAGGTTTTGGTAGTATGCAGGACTTGGATTTTCTCCTCCAGCATAGTCTAAACGACTGTTTCCTACTTTACCAAATTGGTAACCTATGTTTGTATTTAAGCTAGTTTTTTCAGTGATATCCCAATAATGGTTTAACATTAAAATTGGCTCTTCCACTTCTTTAATACGAGAATTTTTTTGCTCTCCATCAAGATCTCCCCAAAACTCATTATACTTAATACCTTTAAGGTCATAAACCTCTTGTGTATTTGCAGAAGATTTTCCTCTTCTGTTTGGTGCGTATATAGATGTAAAGTTAATGCTATGCTTATCGTTTATTTTCTTTTCTACAGAAGCAAAAAATGAATTTGAATCATATAATGACGCATCCTGAAAACCTTCGTCTCCCCAACGTCTACCAATCATAAGTGTATATGCCCAACCATCTTCCATTAATCCAGAAGCATAACTAGCCATTAAACGATTTGTATAACTTCTGTTTGAAGAAGAGTAAGTAATACGACCACCTTCTCTGTAATTAGAAGCTCTAGTATTAATATTTGTAGATCCTAATACACCTCCAAATGTGTAAGCTGATGGTGTTAACCCTAAACTTAACTCTTGGTTACGCATGACGTCGTTTAATCCTCCCCAATTACTCCATTGTGGACGACCAGTATCTTGCTTATTCATTTCAACACCATTAATTAATACTTTGGCGTTGTCAGAATCTAAACCTTTAATTCTGAAAAATGAAGAACTAAATTCAAAAGCAGCTGTACGCTGAAAAATGTCTTGAGAAGCAGATAACAATCCTGAAATATTATCAGAACCACTTGTGTCATCATTTAACTCGTCATCAGATAAAGTAATGGTAAATAAATCCTGCTCGTTTGTAACTGCTAGATCTAAAGTCATATCTTGGATATCAAGCGTCTTACCTTCGTTGATAATGATTGGATAAAACTTTGTAGTAAATCCATCTTTTTCAATTTTAAGAATTTGCTCTCCTAAAGGGACTTCATTCTTAAAAGTAAACTGACCAAACCCATCTGTTTTTTCAGTCAATACTGTTTTTTGAATGGATACTGTTACATCTGGAATAGGCTCATCCGTTACTGCGTCCTTAACACTACCTTTAACTGTAGTTTGTTGTGCAACAAGCGTAAACGTTGAGAAAATTCCGAATAAAAAAATTAAAAAACTTTTTTTCATACTAGAAATTATAGTTAATAAAAATGCTTAACCGTTAAATAATCATTATTTAAGGCGTGCAAATTTACATTATTTATAATAAATATCTACTTTTGGCAGGAGTTTTGTATTAACATAACTATAACATAATATTAGAATACATGAAAAATTTTAAATTCTGGGCTGCAGCGTTTTGTTTAACGGTTGTTTTTTCTGTAAATGCTCAAGAAAAGAAGAAGTTTAAAGTACATACTGTTGCTTTTTATAATCTTGAAAATTTATTTGACACGATTAATGATCCAACAAAATATGATGAGGCTAGTCCAATGATGGAACTTAAAGCAGATCGCTCTGAAGTGTACAAGAAAAAAGTACATAACATGGCACGTGTTATCGCAGATGTTGGAAGTGACGTTACTAATAACACACCTGCACTTATCGGAATTTGTGAAGTTGAAAACATTAATGTAATTGAAGATGTTGTAAACGACCCTTTATTATTAGGTAAGGATTATGGTATAGTACATTTTGATGGTCCTGATAACAGAAGTATTGATGTTGGGTTACTTTATCAAAAATCATTATTTCAAGTAGTATCAAAAAGCACACATACTTTAAAAATTTACGATGATAAAACACGTAAACGCGTTAACACAAGAGACCAACTATTAGTTACAGGAAAACTAGAAGGAGAAACAATGCACATTATTGTTAACCACTGGCCATCTAGAAGTGGTGGAGAAGCTAGAAGTAGACCAAAACGTGTTGCTGCTGCTAAGCTAAACAAAAGTATCATTGATAGTTTACAATCTATAGATCCTTATGCAAAAATTATTACTATGGGAGATTTAAATGATGACCCAACAAATTCTAGTGTTAAGGATGTTTTAAAAGCTGAAAGCGATAAAAACAAAGTTGACTTTAAAGGTATTTACAATCCTTATATTGATATGTTTAAAAAAGAGGGATTAGGTACTACTGCCTATAGAGATGCATGGAGTTTATTTGATCAAATCATGATAACTAAGCCTTTTTTAGACAAGGATTATTCAAACTTTACCTACTATAAAGCAGGTATATTTAATAAATACTATTTAGTAAACAAAAAGGGTCGTTACAAAGGTTATCCTTTAAGAAGTTTTGCTGATGGTGGATTTACTAATGGGTTTAGTGACCACTTCCCTGTTTACATCTACCTAGTTAAGGAGGTAAAAGACATAGATACTACAACTGAAACAGAAGTTAAGAAGAATTAATTTTTAAATTATATAAATAAAAAAAGCGACCTTAATTAAGGTCGCTTTTTTTATACTATAAATTTAACCATGCTTTCCATGGTATTTTAGCTAACACTAAAACTAATGCAATGCTGTAAAAGATTGCAATTGACTTAAGTTTGTTAGTAGATGTTAGTTTCTTTTTATGCTTAGAATATCCAATAGTAATTAAGGCTACAGCTAGAATCATAGCAACAGGATGCTCAACAACATTTGATCGCATTGTTGCATTTTTCATGATTTCGCCCATACTCATTTCAGAGAAGTAGTCTGCAGCAAACCAAAGCACAATACCAATTAACAAATGTATATGAGATACAATTAATGTAAAAAGAGACATTCTAAAATCTCTTGCTTCATACTCCTTTTTTGTCACTGTTTTATACACTGCGTTAAAAGTTGCCACTACAATCATAAAAAGCACTAAATATGCCCAATAATGATGTAACCATTTTAATGTTGAATACATATATTTTTAGTTTATTAGTTAAGGTATAAAGGTAATAATTAATTACATAAAAAAAGCCTCTTCAATTGAAGAGGCTTTTAAAATTTATTATGTGTTATAAATTAGAAATCTATTGGTATACCCAAATTCCTCCCATTTTAATAACAGCAAAGTCTTCAGTAGTATTACTACCATTGTAAACTTCTATAGTAACAACATACTTTTGCTCTTCAGCAGCAGAAGGATCCATTTGGTTTAACACCACAGCTACAGCTTCAAGTACCATTGGGTTTGTCCATTCTGCACTGTTACCAACTCTTCTGTCCATATTCCCATAGTTTAACATACTAGATGTTGCTGTTGGATAATCCGCCTCTAAAGCAGATGCTATAGTAGCGTAATCTTCAGCAGCTAAAGTATATCTAATTGTATTATCTGGTACCCAAAGACCGTTATCAAATCCAAACTGAAGCGTTGTAGATATAGTAGATTGATGAGCTTCAAACTCGCCATTAACTACAGTGTACAAGTTACCTCTTCTTTGTGCTCCTGAAGAACTAGAGAAATAATCGTAAACAATAAATAACTCCTCATCCTCTTGACCGTAAGGGAAATTTAAATCTAAGAACGTTGGTAAATAAGAGTTTGGAGATAATGAACTACTAAAGTTATTATACTCACCTGGTTGTCCAGAAGCTGTACCCATTGCGTCATAATCTGCAGAACTTAAGTAATAAACACCTTCCATTGCTACCCATGTACCACCTGAGTACATAAAGTATTCTCCTTTAGAGTTTGTTGTACCTGTTGCACCTAGAGTTTTAATAGCTATGTTAGAGATTCTCCATCTTCCAGCGTCACCTTCATCAACTGTAGTCGTTGCAGGATCATCACCTATAGACTCATATTTTAAAGCTACATTAATAACTTGACCATCGTAAGCAGAAAAATCGTAATCTTCTGAAGCAGCCATATCACCAGTAGCAGGATTTGCTAATGTAATCTCATCCCAAGTAGCAGTTAATACATCTCCTGTGTAATCTGTAGACACTAAAATTTTAACTAATGAAGCATCATCTGCAAAATCAAGTTCTTGTGTAATTTGAAATTTAAGATCACTCTCGTCAGTTAAGTCCACTGAAGGAGAAACAATCCACTCTTCATTTGTTACTGCTGATCCAAAATAACCATTTCCTTGAAGGTATCCTGTTGAAGATGTCCAAACATCGTCAGCTCCAGTTTCTTCAACAATAGTCCATCCTTCAAAACTACCTGCAAAGTTATACTCTACTAAGTTAGCTAAACCAACAACTGGGTTTTCTGTATACTGCTTGTATTTTGCTAAAACTACTTGTCCTTCAGTAGGAGCAGTGATTTGAGCAGTTAATACATCAGGAATTTGAGATGTTGCATTTACATTTGGGTAAAATCCAAAAGCATCACTACCTGTAGTTGCATAATCAGAATTAGTTAATTGGTAAATATCAGAATTAGTTAAATCACTTACACCTTCAGCGTTTCCAACATATAATTGGTATCCAACTAAAACTGAAGATCCTTGACCCCAAAATGGATATTTATTAGCTAAAAAATCTGGCAAAAGCGCTTTAGCTTCCTCAACAGAATTAAAACTACCAAAACCTAATTCTAACTCATCATAATCATCACTTGTAAGTGTGTAAGATTCTGATCCTTGAATTGGATCTGCTGATGCATCTAAGTCATTATAGATGTCTTCAATAGGGTTACAACCCACTAAGGTTATCCCTAAAATTGCTAAACAATAAATTATTCTTTTCATTTTAAATATTTTTTAAAAATTAACTTTTAATGCTACACTGTAAGTTCTACCAGCTCCATAATATACTTGAGCTTTTAAAGCAGTACCATCGATGTCATTAGCATCAGAAACATACTCTGTATTGAAAACATTATTTACTTTTCCTATTAAAGTTGCATCAAAAGATCCGATTGCAAAACCATGTCTTAAACCAACATCAAATAATCCAAAATCAGGCACTTCCCATACATCTGGTAAATCTGCACTCCCTCTGTTTGTTACATCATAAGAAGCATAGTTGTCACCTGCAAAGTTATAATCAACATAAATATTAGATTTTTGAGCTAATTTATAATCTAAACCTAAAGCGAATGTAGTTTGAGCAGCATCACCTACTTTAATTCCATCTGCAACAACTTCTACAACGTCAATTGCATCTCCTGCTTGATCTCTAATAATTGCTGATACATTACTTTTCCATTGCCAATCTCCTAAAGAAGCCATACCTGTTAACGTAATATTGTCATTTGCTTTATATCTAAAATCAACCTCAACACCTTGGTGTAAAGCATCGATCCCTTGTAAGTTGTAGAAAAATAAGTTATCTCCAGTACCAATTGAACCGTTAAGAGATTTGTCTAACCATTTAGTATGGTAAACGTTTACGTTTGCACTAAATTTCTCGCTACGGAAACCGTAACCTAACTCTGCACTAAACACTTTTTCGTTTACTGCTCCTCCATTTGGAACAATTCCATCTTCATCTAAAAATACATCATCTAAAAATGGCGCTTTAGAGAAATAACCAACATTTACAAAAACATTATTGTTTATGTCTAAGTTATAGTTACCACCTCCTTTAATACCATAACCAGAAAAATCAACTGCGTCAGACTCTCTGCTACCAAATATAGTATTGTTCATGTATTCTCTTTGCTTATAGTTACTGTTAGAAATATCTCCAGCAATAAACACATTTAATTTCTCAGAAACTTGATATTCTGCTTGTGCAAACAAACCATATCTATTAACAACACCGTCGTAATCTTTATTATATCTATCTCCTACTTTAAGTGGTTGTCCAAAAGCAAATGTATCAGTCTCATTATCTAAGAAAAATTGACCTCCTAATAAATCATCCACTTGGTACCAGTGTGACCCAACATAATAACGTGCATCTAAACCTCCTGATAATGTTAATTTATCATTGATAGATGTTTTATACGTGGATAATAAACCATACCATTCGTGAGAGTTTCTAGAAGAAGAAATAATATCACTAGAACCATTTACTCCATTAGCTTGATTTTCTGCAACTATTTTATCAAAATCGATAGGTTGTAAACCTGAAGTACCAATTCTGTAATCATCAGATCCAATTTTAGATCCTTCATCTCTACGTCCTCCACCAGAACCAAAAGAAGCATATACTGCTGTAGATAAAGCTGAATTATCATCTATATTCCATAAGTGATTTATAGACATTTGTGGTTTGTGGTAAAAGTTATAAGATTGGTGATAAACTTCTCCGTTTTTATAACCCCAATCTCTATTTGCTTTTTGCGGTCCTGAATCTGTATCTTGTAATTCTTCAATAGTAGAACGATTAAAACGTTGACCGTGTTCTTGTTGAGAACCAAAAGCTGTAAATGATAATCTGTGAGCTTCGTTTATTTGTTGTGATAAACTAAGAAAATAATTATATCCAGAAAACTCTGTTCCGTCAACATAACCATCTCCTGAAATTTTTGAAGCACTAACTGTTGCTGCAAAACCTTTATCACTTAAACCTGTTGAATATGTCATTCCGTATTTGAAATATCCATCATTAGCGATACTTGTACCAAAACTTCCTCCTTCTTCAGCGTCAGTAGTTTTAGTAATAATATTAATTGTACCTCCAACAGAAGCTACTGCTACTTTAGACGCTCCTAAACCTCTTTGTACTTGCATAGTAGATGTTACATCACCTAAACCTGCCCAGTTACTCCAGTAAACAGCTCCATTTTCCATATCGTTAACTGGAACACCGTTAATCATTACAGCAACGTTTTCTGAGTTAAATCCTCTAAGGTTAATTCTACTATCTCCATAACCACCACCTTGCTTAGTTACATAAACTCCTGGTGTAGATTTTAATATTTCCGGAAATTCTTGAGTTCCTAATTTAAGCTCAATATCTTTAGCTTTAATTGTAGACACTGCAACTGGTGTTTTTCTGTCAACTGCTACAGATGCAATAATCATAATTTCATCCAAAGAATTACCTGAACTTAAAGACACATTACCTAAGTTAGTATCTCCGTTGAATGGCATGCTAATTGTACCATAACCAACATAAGAAATTTCGATAACTCCTGAAGGCGATTTAGTTTTTAAAGTAAAATTTCCATCAAAATCAGAAGTAGTTCCATTTGTAGTACCCTTTTCTACAACACTAGCAGTAGGTAGTGGTGAGTTTAAATCGGCATCCATAACTGTTCCTGTAACAGTACTTTGAGCCATAGTAAATGCAGTAAACATAAGTGTTACTGCTAAAAACATAACTTTAATTGTGTTTTTCATTGTGTTTAATTATGATTTGTTAGTTTCAAATTTTGTGCAAAAATACGACTAATTATAGTTGTAATATTAACTTAATGTTAACAAATTTACACAATGCAAGTTACGTATACTTTTTAGTACTACATAATACAAATCAAATCAAACAATAAACAAAGTTTTTAACAATGCTTACCTTAATTTTTTGTAGATATTAAGCAAATTTAACGTGGAACCGTCATGATTGTCAAAAGACTGATTGTCAAACTCATTTAAAATTTTATTTGCCAGTTGCTTTCCTAACTCAACTCCAAACTGATCATAACTATATATATTCCAGATTATTCCTTGTACAAATATTTTATGTTCATACATAGCGATTAACTTACCTAAGCTTTCTGGTGTAAGCTTTTTAATGAAGATGGTATTTGTTGGCTTATTACCTTCAAATACTTTAAATGGTGTTAATTCTTTTATTTTTTCTACTGAAAGGTTTTGACCTTCAAATTCTGATTCAACTTCTGCTTTTGTTTTACCATTTAACAACGCTTCTGTTTGCGCAAAATAATTAGACATTAATTTATCCTGATGATCTTGATTACCATGTAGTGACTGAGCAAAACCAATAAAATCTGCTGGAATTAATTTAGTTCCTTGATGAATTAATTGAAAGAATGCATGTTGCGAATTTGTTCCTGGTTCTCCCCAAATTAATGTTCCTGTTTGGTAGTTAACAAGATCACCATTACGGTCTACACTTTTACCATTACTTTCCATAATCCCTTGTTGCAAGTACGTTGCAAACTGAGTTAAGTATTGTGTGTACGGTATTACTGCTTCGCTTTCAGCATTAAAAAAATTATTATACCAAATGCTTAATAAGGCTAAAACAACTGGAATATTTTGATCAAAGTCTGTACTTTTAAAATGCGTATCCATTTTATTTGCTCCAGCTAAAAGCGAATCAAAATTTTTGTAGCCAACCGATAAACTGATTGTTAATCCAACTGCGCTCCATAACGAGAAACGACCACCAACCCAATTCCACATTGGAAAGATGTTATTTTGATCAATCCCAAACGCCTTTACCTTTTCAATATTAGTAGACACTGCTACAAAATGTTTTGCAACATCCTCTTGTTTAGCATGCTCTAAAAACCAAGCCCTGATAGTATTAGCATTAGATAACGTTTCTTGCGTTGTAAATGTTTTAGATACAATTACAAATAAAGTTGTTTCTGGATTTAATGTTTTTAAAACCTGGTTAACATGATCACCATCTACGTTACTCACAAAATGCGTTGTTAAATGATTTTTATAATATTGAAGCGACTCCACAACCATAGCTGGTCCTAAATCACTACCACCAATACCAATATTTACAATATCTGTAAAGGCTTTATTTGTATATCCTTTTAATGCTCCAGAAATTACTTGATTAGAGAATGTTTCAATTTTTTGTTTTACTTCAAAAATCTCAGGCATAACGTTTTTGCCTTCAACTAAAATAGTATCTGTAGCTTTAGCGCGCAATGCAGTGTGCAACACCTCTCTACCTTCCGTTTTATTTATAACTTCTCCAGAAAACTGAGACTGAATAGCGTCTTTTAACTTTGTTTCTTCTGCTAATTCTAGTAGTAAGTTAATAGTTCCAGAAGTAATTCTGTTTTTAGAATAATCTACATAAAAATCTTCCCAATTAATGGCCATTTGATTTGCTCTATCATTATTTTGAGCGAACAAATCTTTCATTTCTAAACCTTTTACGTTTTCAAAATGTGCTTGTAATTTTTTCCAAGCTTTAGTGGTCGTCGGGTTGATTGAAGGTAATGCCATTACTTAGTATAAGTTATTGAGTTTTTAGACGTTTCTTGAATATCTAAAATTTGATTTTCGTCAATTGGAAGGATAAATTCAATCCCATCTAATTGTGTTTTAAGTGGTTTTACAAATTTTAAATATTTAGCTTTTAAGCTATCCGAAATCGCTTCGGCTTCTGGTAATTTTTGTTTAAATGGATCTACTTGTTTTCCGTTTTTCCAAAAACGATAACAGACATGTGGTCCAGATGTATTACCTGTCATACCTACATAACCAATAACATCTCCTTGTTTAACAAAATCGCCTACTTTAGCTTTACGCTTACTCATGTGCAAGTATTGCGTGCTGTAGGTCGAGTTGTGCTTAATTTTTACATAGTTACCATTTCCGCCACGTTTTGCAGATTCAATTACAGTCCCATTTGCGGTTGCTCTAATTGGCGTACCAATATTAGCTGCAAAATCAGTCCCTTTGTGTGGTCTTACGCGATTACCATACAAAGCAATTCTACGGTTTAAATTATATCTAGAAGAAATACGTTTATACTCAACAGGTGCTTTTAAAAAGGCACGTCTTAAGTTTTTAGCATCTTCAGTAAAGTAATCTTTAAGTCCTCTAACTGTATCTGTTTCAAATTCAAAAGCATAAAAATCTTCTCCGTTGTGCTGAAAGTAAGCTGCCTTAATATTATCAATTCCAGCATAAATACTATCATCGATATATTTTTCGGTATAAATTAATCTGAATTTATCGTTTTTTTGAAGTCTAAAAAAGTCAATCGTCCAAGCGTAAATATCAGACATTTTATAAGCTAATAATACACTTTTACCTTGCTTTGCAAAAGCTTCAGATATATTAGACTCAATAACTCCTGAGACTTCTTTTTCTACAAATTTTATAGGCTTAGTGCTTGAATAGGCATGAATTGAATCTTGAAAATTGATTACAACATAGTCCGTTTTAGTAGGTTGATATATAAAACATTTTGGTTGTTGAAGCGAATCGTTTGAACATAACAAGGTGTAAGGTTTTCCGATTTGTAATCGTGTAATATCAAAACTATCCTTTGTTTGTTGTGCTATTTGAAATATTTTAGAATAATCTATTTGGTTACGTTGAAGGATTTCGCCAAAGCTATCACCTTTTCTAATGGTATCACGCTTAACAACATAATCGTTAAGTTTAAAACCAAACTCATAAACCTCTTCAGGCTCAATAACCGAAACAGTATCTATTGGTGTTTTATCTTCTTTTTTACAACTAATTATTACTAAAGCAAAAGCTAGTAATATTAAACATTTTTGCCCCAATCTTGTAATTCTTGTTTGCTCCATAAATCTGGAAAAAATATTCGTCTTTGATACTTTGGATGCATGTATTTTACCCATTCACTTCCTCCTGTTGCTTCTGCAGTTTTTCCACCAATATTTAAATAGTGATTTGCAGTGTTATAATGTGCCATTACCCAAGTAATATTTACTGTGTAATCGTAATGACGCATTGCTTTGATTAAATCTTTATCTTCTCTAAAGTCTTGTGGTAAACTTTTAAAAATAGTCCACAAATTATGTGTGTTATAGAATTCTGCAAATCTAATAAATTCGTCTTTGTATTTGGCTTCAAAAACTGTTAATGTATAGCTTTTTTTACCTGTTTTATAATCCTTTCCTGCTGCTTGCCAATATAAATGTTCAAAAGCATGCTCAAAAGACGTGTTTCTGTCTATAGTTTCTCTAAACCTATTGTCAATAAGGTTAATCAACTCGGTTGAAGCAAATTCTATTTTACGATATTGTGCAGACTGAAAACCACTTGCAGGTGTTAAGGAATTACGAAACTTATTATACTGTTCGACATCCATTCCATCTTTCATTACTGTAAACGAAGATGTTAATACATCAAAATAGCGACTGATACGCATGATTTTAGTTTCAAAAAAAGAAGCTGTTATATTTTCTTTTTTTGCGACTTGGTCAATCTCCCACAAAATCATTTTAAACAACAACTCATTTACCTGATGGTACATTAAAAAGACCATTTCGTCTGGCAAGGTTGTGCGTTGTACTTGTAAGTTTAAAAGCGCATCTGTTTGAATGTAGTCCCAATAATCGATAGGCTTACTATGCAATAAACCCTCTAAATGTGTATTTACATTTTGATCTAATGCGTTATATTTATCTTCTAACTGGTTGGTTATTTTTTGGTCTACACTCATGCTTTAATTAGTCTACAATAATTTTGAAGCTGTGCTTTAATCCTTTATAGGCTTCTAAATCTGCTCTTAACGATCCCACAGCTAAATCTGCTTTAATACGTAAAGGTATTTTATTTTTATCATTAGACACCCAAAGCGTTAAACTTTCTTCTTCTTTAAAAACACGTCCAGCCATTACATATGGTCTAAACATAAGTGTTTCAACAGTTCCAAAGTTTGTACTTAGATTTTCTTTTCCTAAAAATTTTAGCTTAAAACCATAGTTCTCTTCGTCAAAAAACATATCCAATTTAATTTCGTCACCAACTTTAAGTGTACTTGTATCTAATTTATTTCTTAAATAATAAAATGTAGACACCATATCTTGTACATTTGGCTTTGTTGTAAGTGTCTTTTTTGTATCGTGTTTTTTGTTATAAACTAGCGCTTTTTTATTGGCTTGATCAAACTCGATTTCGATATTTTTTTTGTGACCACCTTCATCAATATCTCTGATAAACTTGTATGGCAAAATTGTGTTTTTATCAAAATAGCTTTCGTAACGATCCTCCACTTTAAAAAACCATTTAATCATTCCGGTTGTCCAACCTTTTCCAACAACATGAAATACTGGTTTTCCGTTTAATGTTGTTTCTTTTACTTGAAGGGTAGCATTACCAGCTTTCATCCAACCACTATAGCTCATCTTAAATTTAAACCATTCGCCATCTTTAAAAGCAGGTTCTTGTTGGAAAGCAAAAGACATGCTAGCGGTAAATATTGCTAATATTATAAGTATTTGTTTTTTCATAACTATTGTAATTATATAACTTAATTTTTAAGTTACAGATTATATTATAACTTATAATACAATTACTATTCCAAAAGTATAAAACAAAAAAATGCCATCTGAGTATTTGATGGCATTTTTTTGTTACTAAACTATAAAATTTTGTTAAAGTGTTCCTCGTTTAGCTTGCTCTCTTTCAATAGATTCAAACAACGCTTTAAAGTTTCCTGCTCCAAAACCTTGTGCTCCCATACGTTGTATGATTTCGAAAAACAGTGTTGGTCTATCTTCTACTGGCTTAGTGAAAATTTGAAGTAAATAGCCTTCCTCATCTGCATCAATCATAATTGATAGCTTTTGAAGCTCACTGATATCTTCTTTCATCATTTCCATATGCTCTCCTAAACGGTTTGGAATATCATCGTAGTAGGCTTGTGGTGGTGGTGGTAAAAACTCGATACCTCTTGCTTTAAGCTGAGATACTGTTTTTATAATATCATCCGTTGCTACTGCAATATGTTGCACTCCTGGTCCTTCATAAAAATCTAAATACTCTTCTATTTGCGATCTTTTTGCAGCTTTTGCTGGTTCGTTAATTGGGAATTTGATACGTCCATTACCATTACTCATTACTTTAGACATTAAAGCAGAATATTCTGTATGGATTTGCTTGTCATCAAACGATAAGAAATTAACAAATCCCATAACATCCTCATACCATTTTACCCAAGTATTCATTTCTCCCCAACCCACATTACCAACCATGTGGTCAATGTATTTTAATCCAACTGGCTCTGGATTATAGTCGCTTTTCCACTCTACAAATCCTGGTAAAAATTGTCCATTGTAATTTTTACGCTCTACAAACATGTGTACTGTTTCTCCGTAAGTATAAATTCCAGCTCTTACTACTTCACCAAATTCGTCTTTTTCTACGACTGGTTCCATGTATGATTTTGCACCACGTTTTGTAGTTTCTTCGTAAGATTTTCTAGCATCTTCTACCCATAATGCCACAATTTTTACACCATCACCATGTTTTACAATATGATCATTAATTGGTGACTTACTGTTTAATGGTGTTGTTAGGACTAAACGAATTTTGTCTTGCTTTAACACATAACTTACAGAATCTTTTGATCCTGTTTCCAACCCTCTGTATGCGTGAGATTGAAAGCCAAATGCTGTTTTATAAAAATGCGCTGCTTGTTTTGCGTTACCTACATAAAACTCTACATAATCTGTTCCTAAAAGTGGCAAGAAATCTTGTGCACCTTCAAATATTTTTTCTAAACCGTAGTCTACTGATTTTACTTCTTTTTTACTCATAATACTTTATATAGAAGAAAGAATATAGCAACAAGAACAAAAGATTATGTGGTTATTAAATAACACTTTAGTAGTCTTTTAAAATTCTTGAATTTTTAATTCGATCTTAATTAATTATTGTTTTGAAATCTTTTTTAATTTTAATGCTCTAGCCACGATTTGTAATAGTCTTCGTCTGCTATTTTAAGTGCTTCCTCAGTTACCATTAATGGTTTAAACGTGTCTACCATTACTGCTAGCTCGTCTGTTTTTACTTTCCCGATGCTACGCTCTGTTGCTCCTGGGTGTGGACCATGTGGTATTCCTGCAGGATGCAAGGATATGTGTCCTGCATCAATATCGTTTCTAGACATAAAATCTCCGTCAACGTAATACAATACCTCATCACTATCTATATTACTATGATTGTAAGGTGCTGGAATACTGTCTGGATGATAATCGTACAGTCTTGGCACAAAACTACAAACTACAAATGCATCTGTCTCAAAAGTTTGATGCACTGGTGGTGGTTGGTGGATACGTCCTGTAATGGGCTCAAAATCGTGGATTGAAAACGCGTATGGATAGTTGTAACCGTCGTAACCCACTACATCAAAAGGATGTGTAGCGTAAACCATTTCAAAAATATCGTCTTGCTTTTTAACTTTCATTAAAAAGTCTCCTTTTTCGTTATGTGTTTCTAATTCTTGTGGTTGTCTTAAATCACGCTCGCAAAATGGCGAATGCTCTAATAATTGTCCAAACCAGTTACGGTAACGTTTGGGTGTGTAAATTGGTCTTTTAGACTCGACAATAAATAAACGATTGTCCTCAGTGTCAAAATCCATTTTATAAATTACACCTCTTGGTACTAATAGATAGTCTCCGTATTTGAAGTCTAGGTTACCTAGGTGTGTGCGCAGTTTTCCGGTACCTTTGTGGACAAAAATAAGCTCGTCTGCGTCTGTGTTTTTATAAAAATAATCTGTTGTTGATTGTTTTGGTGCTGCTAAAATGATACTACAATCGCTGTTTATAAGTACTGTTTTACGAGACTGTAAATAATCGTTTTCTGGTTTGACTTGAAACCCTTTTAAACGGTAGGATTGTATATGGTTTTTTTTAGCAATTTTTGGTGCAACACTGTATTGTTTTTTAATTTCTTTTACTTGTGTTGGTCTATGCTCGTGATAGGAGTTTGTTGACATACCGTCAAATCCTATGGTACCAAATAACTGCTCTGCGTACAATGTACCGTCCGCTTTTCTGAACTGTGTGTGTCTTTTTGGTGGTATTTTTCCTAGTTTATGATAAAATGGCATTTTGTTATAGTTTTAAATTGAAAAAAATAACGTCTAAGAAACTTGTGACGCTTTACTAAATGCTTAACAAGGAAGAAAGATCACTCTGGATTACGCTTAATCAAGAATTTTAAATGTGATAGTAAATCGCTCCAAATTGTCTTCATAGTGTAACAAATATCGTAAAATTTTATGAGTTTAGGAAGTGTTTTTAAATTGAAAAAAAGACCATTGCGTCTAACCTTGCGTTAAGGGTAATAATGGCATCCTTTTTTTGCTGCCATATATGGCAAAAAAAGATATAATGGATGACCTGGTTGTATTTAAACCCTTAAAGGTTTAAGTACAAAACGCCCAATTAAAACCAATACCCTAAGTTAAAAAACCAATAGCTTTGTTTAGTCTCTGGAGAGATGGTGTACTTAGCTTCTATGGGACCCAAGAAGGATTCAAACGAATAACCTACTGCGTATCCTGAATATTCTGGCCATGAAAACCAATCTGTACCATCAAACAACCTGTCTTCTACATTGGCATAGTTTGCTGCTACCATTATGTGGTTTTTAGGTAAAAACTGATAATCTAAACTTATGCCTCCTTTAATGTAAGAATCTGCTGCTATGGACAGAAAATCGTATCCGTAAAAGGGTTTAAAATTATTGATAAAATTATTACCATAACCACCTAGCACAAAATCTAAAAAGCGATTTGCTTTAGGATTTATTTTAAATCCTCCATCTGTGACTAAGTTAAATGATAATTTATCTGATACTTTGAAAGCATATCCTAACTCGGCTTTTAGAATTGTAAATGGAGAAAATGTGCTTGAAAAATCTGAGGAATACACATAGTGATTACCTTGCGCAGAGAAAAGCACGCCTTCTGTCGGGAAGTATTTACTATCGTAGGTATCGTATTTTAATTCTCCAAAAAGACTGACATAGTTACTGTTTTCAAAAAGTGTTTCTGTTTCATCTTCTGAGGATAAAATAGTTTCGGTTTTTACTCTTAATTTTTTATGCTCAACACCTAGTGATAATACTAAATCATTTCTAAAAAGGGTTTGTAGGTAAACTTGGTTATTAAAGTCTGAGAGCTCGGCATTTATTTTATTTATGCCTGTGTTAATTTGTGTTGGTGTTAAAAATGCGTTGGCTACAATGCCTTGACTAAACTCGTTATACCTTGATTTTAAACCAACACTCCAATATATCCCTTTATCTATAAAATAATCAAAATTATATCTAACGTGGTCACCTATTATAAAATCCATAGACACTACATCGTTTTTTAATAAAAATTGCTTTTTAGTTATGTTGGCCAAAATTGCACTTTTATATAAATCATCGTAGTGTAATCCCAATTTTAAAAAGGTTGTTTTTTTAGTTTCGGACACATTGGTAATTATCTTGTAAGTATTGTCTTGTTCTGGTTTTAACTCGTAAAAAAAGCTATCAAAGTTATTGGTTGCAACAATATTGTTAGCGCCTTCTGATAGGTCGTTGTATGAAATTTTGCTGTAAGGTCTGATTTTTAATTTTCCTAGGATGTAAGATCTTGTGTATTTATCTATTCCGTTAGTTTCTATATAATTAATTTGCAAACTATCTGGAGACAGGTCTGTTTGCTCTTTACTTGGTGTGTAATGTTGCTTTGCTTTTAATTGTTTTAAAATATCTATTTCTTTTTTTGCAGCAACTTCTCCATTATGAATTATTTGATTTCCGTCATCAAAAGACACGACATTAAATTTAGAAATATCTGGTTTAATATAAATATCAGTCATTTTAGACTTGATTTTCATGTCATTAATGGTTCTAAAATTATTTATCTGAAATAAAATTTGTGGTGCTGAAGACAGATCTGTTCTATTGGCTAATCCGTCTTGTACGTCTACACCAATAATAATATCCATGCCTTTTGCCTTTAACTCTTTTATTGGGTAATTATTTACAACACCACCATCGATTAACAATTTACCATCAATATCTACTGGTTGAAATAATGAAGGAAAAGCTCCTGATGCTTTAACTGCTTGTGGTAAATTACCTTTATCTAAAATAACTTGCTGACCAGTCTCTACATCTGTAGCAATACAGAAAAAAGGGATTGGTAATTTAGAAAAGTCGTCCTCACTACTTACATGAAGCAATAATTTTGTTAATAAATTAAAGGTGTTTTGCCCTTTGGATAATGCTGTTGGCAGCTTTACTTTAAGATGATCAAAGGGTAGTGTTATTGCGTATCTTTCTGAAATTTCTCTTTCATAGGTTGACTTAGCTGATCTTGGGATATTATCATTTAAAATGTCATCAAAATTTACGCCTTTAAAAATAGAATCTAATTGTTTACCTGAATATCCTGAAGCATAAAGTGACCCAATAATTGCTCCCATACTTGTCCCTGCAATATAGTCTACCCTAATCCCTAAACTGTCTACAACTTTTAAAACACCAATGTGAGCAAAACCTTTGGCTCCACCACCACTTAATACTAGACCAACCTTTGGCTCTGCAGCTTGTGCATCTTGCGCGTTAAGATTGGTACTTAACGCTAATAATGTTATAATTACAATGTATATCTGCTTCATTCTTTATGGTAATAATTATAAATTTTTGTTGCTCTAGAATTTCCGACAACCTCTTCTAGCTCGTCAATTTTAGCATTTGAAATTCGCTTTGCGGACTTAAATACTTTTAATAATTCTACAATTGTTTTTTCTCCAATACCAGGAATGGTTTCCATTTCTGTATTTAATGCCTGTTTACTTCGTTTGTTACGATGATGCTCTATCCCAAAGCGATGGGCTTCATTACGTAACTGTTGTATTATTTTTAGTGTTTCTGATTTTTTATCTAAATATACGGGAATTGGATCGTCTGGGTAGAATAATTCTTCTAATCGTTTTGCAATTCCTATAATGGCTATTTTTCCTCTTAACCCTAAAGCATCTAAACTTTTTAAAGCTGAAGATAATTGTCCTTTTCCTCCATCAATAATTATCAATTGTGGTAAAGGTTGTTTTTCTTCTAACAAACGTCTGTAGCGTCTAAATACCACTTCTTCCATTGAGGCAAAATCATCAGGACCTTCTACTGTTTTGATATTAAAGTGACGATAATCTTTTTTACTAGGCTTTCCGTTTTTAAACACAACACAAGCTGCTACTGGATTTGTACCTTGTATGTTGGAGTTATCAAAACACTCGATATGTCTTGGCTCTTCTCCTAATCGCAAATCCACCTTCATTTGTGCCATGATACGATTAGCATGACGATCTGGATCTGTAATTTTTACCTGTTTAAAACGCTCTAATCTGTAATATTTGGCATTTCTAACAGATAAGTCTAAGATATGTTTTTTATCTCCTAATTGTGGAATAGTTACTTTTATATCTTGACCTAAATCTACTTTAAAAGGTACGTAAACTTCTTTAGACCTTGAGTTAAAACGTGCTCGGATTTCTACAATTGCTAATTCTAGTAAGGTTTTATCTGTCTCGTCTAACTTCTTTTTAATCTCTAAAGTATGTGACCTAATTATTGACCCATATGATAATTGCAAAAAGTTAATATAGCCATGACCTGCATCACTAACTATGGAAAACACATCCACATTGCTAATCTTAGGGTTTACAATAGTAGATTTGGCTTGATAATTTTCTAGAACCTGAATTTTTTCTTTAATTTTTTGGGCTTCTTCAAACTGCATATCCTGAGCATATTGGCTCATTTGTGCTTTAAATTCGCCTAAAGATTCTTTAAAATTTCCTTTTAAAATTTCTCTAATTGCCTTTATGTTTTGGTTATAACTTTCCTCATCCTCATAACCTTCGCAAGGTCCTTTACAGTTCCCTAAATGGTACTCTAGACATACTTTATATTTTCCTGACTCGATTTTGCTTTCTGCCAAATCATAATTACACGTTCTAATCTGATACAAGCCTTTAATTAAATCTAATAAGGTATAAACCGTTTTAATATTGGTGTAAGGTCCAAAATATTCGCTTCCATCTTTTATATAGCGTCTTGTACTAAATACTCTTGGAAAACGCTCTTTTTTTATACAAATCCATGGGTAGCTTTTATCGTCTTTTAGTAAAACATTATAACGTGGTCTATGTTTTTTAATTAGGTTGTTTTCTAATAAAAGTGCATCTGTTTCTGTCTGTACAACAATGTGTTTAATATTAGCAATACGTTTTACTAAAACTCTAGTTTTACCATTTTCGTGAGTTTTTGTAAAATACGAACTTACTCTCTTCTTTAAATTTTTTGCCTTACCAATGTATATTATTGTACCTTCTGTATCAAAATACTGATAAACTCCAGGTGATTCTGGAAGGGTTTTAAGTTGTACATCTAAAGAAGTTTGACTCATCTTACACTTTAAAATCGAAGAAAATTGATAGTTATTCAAAGGTAATTATTTAAAAACAACTTAACCTTTATCGCCTAAATTTTAACCTAAAAATAAATTAATCACGCTTAGTTATTTAGTACCTTGCACCTCTTTTTAAACTTTACAAATGACAAAAAAAACCATAGGAAGAACAGACAAAATTAACTTTCCAGTGTTAGATCTTTTTGAAATAGACTGCAAAATAGATACAGGTGCTTACACGTCTGCAATACACTGCTCTCTGGTAGAAGTTAAAGAAGATGGCTTACATTGCACATTTTACAGCAAAGGTCATCCTAATTTTAATAGTAAAACTAAAGTTTTTAAAGATTACACTTTTACTGATGTAAAAAGCAGCAATGGTTTTGTAGAAAACCGTTATAAAATAAAAACAGATGTT
This sequence comes from Olleya sp. UBA1516, assembly GCF_002323495.1. Classification (NCBI taxonomy): domain Bacteria; kingdom Pseudomonadati; phylum Bacteroidota; class Flavobacteriia; order Flavobacteriales; family Flavobacteriaceae; genus Olleya; species Olleya sp. UBA1516. Next base: position 122,144 of record NZ_DCQO01000005.1, on the reverse strand, counting down.
GTTTTTTTTGGTAAAACATACAAGATTAACTTAACTTTAAGCACAAGAGACGATATGAGATTTCCGGTTTTAATTGGTAGACAGTTTTTAAAACGAAAATTTTTAGTAGATGTCGATATACAAAACCAATCCTTTAACTATAATAAATAAATGAACATTGTAATTTTATCTAGAAACGCTAACTTATACTCCACAGACCGTTTAGTTGAAGAAGGCGAAAATAGAGGCCACAAAATAGAAATAATAGATCCTTTAAAATGTGATATTATTATTGAAAAAGAAAAACCAACCATCTACTACAAAGATCGTTATTTAGATTATGTAGATGCTATTATACCACGTATTGGTGCTTCAATAACTTTTTATGGTTGCGCTGTGGTAAGGCAATTTGAAATGATGAATGTTTTTACAACAGCATCTTCTGAAGCTATTTTAAGATCTAGAGATAAGCTTAAAAGTTTACAAAGATTAAGTAAAGCCGGAATTGGAATGCCAAAAACGGTTTTTACAAACTACTCTAGAGACGTTGAAGAAGTTATAGAACATGTAGGTGGTGTGCCAGTAATTATTAAATTACTAGAAGGTACACAAGGTTTAGGAGTTGTGTTAGCAGAAAGCAAAAATGCTGCCGAATCTGTTTTAGAAGCCTTTAATGGTTTAGAAGCTAGAGTAATTGTTCAAGAATTTATAAAAGAAGCTAAAGGTGCTGATTTACGTGCGCTTGTAGTTGATGGTCAAGTTGTTGGAGCTATGAAACGCCAAGGTAAAGAAGGTGAATTTAGATCTAATTTACATCGTGGTGGAAATGCACAGATTATTAAATTAAGTGAAGCTGAATTAAGCGTTGCAATGAAAGCGTCACAAGCATTGAAGCTACCAGTATGTGGTGTTGACATGCTACAATCGGACAGAGGTCCTTTATTACTAGAAGTTAACTCTAGTCCTGGTTTGGAAGGTATTGAAAATGCTACAGGTAAAAACATTGCTAAAAGCATTATTAATTACATAGAAAGAAATACCAAAAAATAATTGATGCAAACAAACGACGTTTTAGAAATTTTAGGTGAAGCTATAAAACCTGGTCAAAGTGCAGAGGTCAGTTTTAATGTTGCTAAGCTACATACAAGAACTCCAGTAGATGTTCCTATTATTATAGAACGCTCTAGAAAACCTGGTCCTACTATTTTATTTACAGCAGGTATACATGGTGACGAAATTAATGGTATTGAAATTGTACGACAACTAATCTCTAAAGGGATAAATAAACCTAAAATTGGTACCACAATTTGTATTCCAGTACTTAACATTTTTGGTTTTATAAACATGGCTCGCGCTTTTCCTGATGGTCGTGATCTAAACCGTGTGTTTCCTGGAGTAAAAAATGGGTCATTAGCCAGTCGTGTGGCTTACGAGTTGATACATGAGGTTGTACCACATGTAGATTTTATAGTAGATTTTCATACAGGAGGTGCTTATCGTTTTAATGCACCACAAATACGTATTGAAAAAGGCAGCGAAGATGATGATGTAATGGCCGAAATATTTGGAGCACCATTTATTTTATATTCTAAAAACCTTAATAAATCGTTTAGAAACGCGTGCAACAAATTAGGAAAACCCATCTTACTTTATGAAGGTGGAAAATCTTTTGATTTAGACAATACGGTTACTAATACAGGTGTTAATGGTGCAAAACGCATCATGAATCATTTTGGGATGTTACGCAGACAATTTAAGGTTACAGAGCCTAAAAAAGAGTGTGTTAAAATAACCGAAAGCTCTTGGATGCGTGCTAAACACTCTGGTATGTTTAAAGCTACTATAAAAGTTGGTATAGAGGTTAAAATAGGTGATGACATAGGAAACATAACAGATCCTTATGGTAAATTTAATCACTTTGTTAAAGCAAAACACTCTGGTTACATAATTAATATTAATCAATCACCTATTGTTTATCAAGGTGACGCATTGTTTCATATCTCTACAGAAGTCTTAAAATAGTTTAAGATGAAAAAGATTGAATTACGAAAAAAATATAAATCACTAAGACGCTTACTTAATCAAGATCAAATTGAAGCACTAAGCATTACTATTGCTAATCAGTTACTAACCCTTCCTATTTGGGATTATAGTTTTTACCATTTATTTTTAACTATCACATCACAACATGAAGTTAATACCGATTATATTTTAAATATCTTATCAGGAAAGGATAAAAACATAGTTGTTTCTAAAAGTAATTTTACCAACAATACGTTAACCAACTATTTGCTAACAGACGCTACCACATTTAAATTAAGTGATTATAATATCCCAGAACCAATAGATGGCATTGAGATTTTAAACCATAATATAGACGTCGTATTTGTACCGCTTTTAGCGTTTGATTTAAAAGGAAATCGTGTAGGTTATGGTAAAGGATTTTATGATAATTTATTAGCGTCTTGCAAACCCAATACCCTTAAAATTGGCTTGTCCTTTTTTGAAGCTGAAGCTGAAATTGAAGATGTTTTTGATGGAGATATCCCTATGGATTACTGCGTAACTCCGAAGCAGATTTACAAATTTTAATCTTGTTCATGTTTAGGAAATGCTTTTCCGTTAAAGAAAATTAATATTCCAAAACCAATACTAATTGCAACATCAGCAATATTAAATACAGGTTCAAAAAACGTGAAATAATCACCACCAATTCCTGGAATCCATTCTGGTAAATAGCCTTTCCATAACGGAAAGTATAGCATATCTACAACCTTACCATGTAATAAACTATCATAACCTTGACCAGGTAAAAAAGAAGCAACTTGACTAATACTGTCTTCAAACATAACACCATAAAACACAGAGTCTAAAATATTACCTAAGGCACCAGCAAAAATAAATACTAATGCTAATATTAATGTTTTAGATTGTTGCTTTTTGATAGTATTAACTAACCAATATCCAATACCAATAATAGCAAAAACCCTAAATACTGTCAGGCTTAATTTTGCTGTTCTATCCGTCATAAATGGTAAAATATCGCTTAGTTTTGTTCCCCAAGCCATACCACTATTTTCAATAAAATAAATTTTAAACCAATTAAAAACAGTTACATCTTCGCCTAAAACAAAGTGTGTTTTTACGTAAATTTTACTTATTTGATCAATAAGTAAAATAACAAAAATTAATGCTGTGGCTTTTTTGAAATTCATAATCTAATTAAACAAAAGTAGTGCTATTTTTCAGTTTTAGTAATCTTTATATCACCATTAATGGTATGACAATTTAGATTAAATTTTAAAAATTTAAATTGGGTTAATGTAATCTGTCCCGTTTTAGTAAAAGCTTCTACTTTTGCGTGATCTGTTTCGATATTAATATCCCCATTTACCGTGTTAATGGAGGCATTTCCTAAAAACTGTTTAAGATTACAATTTCCTTGATTTAATTCAATAAAAACCGATGGATACGTCCCAACCAAATCCACAGATCCAATATTACTTTTAATCTCTAATTTAATATTTTTAGGTACCAACAATTGATACTCTACAGACATAACCTTGTGCGCACTTAATTTGTCGTTGTCTTTTACAAATAATGGCTGAAATGATGAGGATATATACAATTGCTTGTTTACAATACTATCAACCATTACTAGTTGATTAGCATGTTCACCTTCAATTTTTACCTTTAATAAGATAGTGTTAGATAGACTATTTGAAACCGTAATATTAAACACATTTTCTCCATCTATTACTATTGTATTAATCACATCTGCATTCCATATTTTTTCAGTACTTTTTTGAGCACATACAGATGTAATTGCTATTAATAGTAATAAAATGGTACTTTTAAGTTTCAAAAGGTCAAACTATTTTAAATATAAAACGCTTCAAAATATATTGAAGCGTTTATAAAATTAAAGACTCTATCTTTTATTATTGTTGCATATTTTTAGCCTCTATACTTAATGTTGCATGAGGTACTAGTTCTAATCGTTTTGCATTTATTAGCTTTCCAGTTACACGACAAACACCATAAGTTTTGTTTTCAATTCTGATTAAAGCATTTTTTAAATCACGAATAAATTTTTCTTGTCTAATCGCTAATGCTGAATTAGATTCTTTACTCATTGTTTCGCTTCCTTCGTCAAACGCTTTAAATGTAGGTGATGTATCATCTGTACCATTATTATGGTCATTCATATACGCACTTTGAATAAGCTCTAAATCATGTTTAGCTTGTTTTATTTTATCTTGAATAAGCACTTTAAATCCTGCTAATTCTTTATCTGAATATCTAATATTAATATCTGAAGCCATAATTTTAAATTTTTTGTATAAATAGTTTGGTATTTACGTCATCAAAAGCAATTTCTATACCACTATTTAATTGATTAATAATTTTTAGATCATCAGTTAAAGTTTCCGCTTTAATATAATCTAAGTTTGTTTTTACCGCTTGCGTGATGTTAACATCTTCTTGTAATTGCACACTAATTTTATCTGTTACTTCAAATCCAGAGTCTTTACGTAAATTTTGAATACGGTTTACTAACTCCCTAGCTATACCTTCTTCTTTTAAAGCATCTGATATTGTAACGTCTAAAGCTACTGTAATATTACCTTCATTTGCAACTAACCACCCTTCAATATCTTGAGAGGTAATTTCGACATCATCACGTTGTAATTTAACTATTTTTCCATTACAATCAACATCTATTTCTCCTTTTTGTTCAACAATTTTAATATCGTCTGCAGTCATTTTATTTATTGCTCCAGCGATAGTTTTCATGTCCTTACCAAAACGAGGTCCTAACGTTTTAAAGTTAGGTTTGATTTGTTTTACTAATATATCTGATGCATCTTCTAAAATTTGGATTTCCTTTATGTTTACCTCATGCTTAATTAAATCCGCAACTGCTAGAATTTCTTCTTTTTGTTGTTCTGAATCTATCGGAATCATAATTTTTTGCAACGGTTGACGCACTTTTATTTTTTCTTTAGCTCTTAATGATAGCACTAAAGAAGAGATGGTTTGCGCGTTTTCCATTTTACGCTCTAATAATTTATCAACATAACTAGCGTCAAACTTAGGGAACTCTGCTAAATGCACACTCTCAAAAGCCTCTTTATTAGTTACTGAGTTTAAATCTAAATACAGCTTATCCATGAAAAATGGTGCAATTGGCGCTCCTAACTTGGCTATGGTAACCATACAAGTGTATAGGGTTTGATAGGCCGAAATCTTATCTGTTTGATAGTCTCCCTTCCAGAAACGTCTTCTGCTTAAACGTACAAACCAGTTACTTACATAATCCTGTGTAAAATCTGAAATAGCACGTGCTGCTTTAGTTGGTTCATATTCTGCATAATACTCATCAACTTTCTGAATTAAAGTATGCAATTCTGATAAAATCCATCGATCCAATTCTGGTCGCTCTGCTAATGGAATTTCCGCTTCAGCGTAACTAAACTTATCCAAGTTAGTATATAAACTAAAGAATGAATAGGTGTTATAAAGTGTACCGAAAAACTTACGTTTTACTTCTTCAATACCATCTAAATCAAACTTTAAGTTATCCCATGGATTTGCGTTAGATATCATGTACCAGCGTGTTGCATCTGCTCCATAAGTATCTAAAGTTTCAAATGGATCTGTCGCGTTACCTAAACGTTTAGACATTTTCTGTCCGTTTTTATCTAACACTAATCCGTTAGACACTACGTTTTTATAGGCAACCGAGTCAAATACCATTGTTGCAATTGCGTGCAAGGTATAAAACCAACCTCTAGTTTGATCCACTCCTTCTGCAATAAAATCTGCAGGAAAAGCTTCGTTATTATCTATTTTTTCTTTGTTTTCAAATGGGTAATGCCATTGTGCGTAAGGCATTGATCCAGAATCAAACCAAACGTCTATTAAGTCGCTTTCGCGTTGCATTGGCTGTCCACTAGGTGACACTAATACAATACCATCTACAATATTTTTATGTAAATCTAACTTAGCATAGTTTTCTTCGGAATTGTTTCCAACCTCAAAATCTTCAAAGATATCTTTAGATAAAACACCAGCTGAAACTGCTTTTTGCATTTCGGCTTTAAGCTCTTCAACAGATCCAATACAGATTTCTTCCTTACCATCTTCTGTTCTCCAGATTGGCAAAGGAATTCCCCAATAACGAGATCTAGATAAATTCCAATCGTTTGCATTGGCTAACCAATTACCAAAACGTCCTGTCCCTGTTGATTTTGGTTTCCAGTTAATGGTATCATTATTTGCTACCATTTTTTCTTTAACATCAGTCACTTTAATAAACCAAGAATCTAATGGGTAATATAGGATTGGTTTATCTGTACGCCAGCAATGTGGATAACTGTGCTTATATTTTTCAACCTTAAAGGCTTTATTTTCTTCTTTTAACTTAATCGCTAGCTCAACATCTATTGATCGTTCTGGAGCTTCGCCATCATTATAGTATTCATTCTTAACATACTTTCCACCAAACTCTCCCATTTCTGGTCTAAACTTACCTTGTAAATCTACAAGAGGCACTAAGTTTCCATTATCGTCTTTTACCAATAATGGTGGTATTTCTGGCGAAGCTTGTTTTGCTACTAAGGCATCATCTGCTCCAAATGTTGGTGCTGTATGTACGATACCTGTACCATCTTCAGTCGTTACAAAGTCTCCAGCAATGACTCTAAAGGCATTCTCTGGATTGTCATTTGGTAATGCGTATTGTAATAATTGTTCGTATTTAATACCAACAAGATCTTTTCCTTTAAATTCTTTTACAACATAAAAAGGGATTTGCTTATCACCATCTTTATAGTCTAAAAGTTCTGGTTTAGTCTGTACTTGATTAAACGATTTTCCTGCAAATTGTTTAGCAACTAAAGCCTTAGCCATAATTACATTAATAGGCTTAAATGTATATTGGTTATACGTTTCTACCAAAACATAATCTATTTTTGGGCCAACCGTTAATGCTGTGTTACTTGGCAATGTCCAAGGTGTAGTAGTCCATGCTGTAAAATGGATATCGCCTTCGTTTTGTAAAAAGTCTGGTAATGTACTTTCAATAGCTTTAAACTGTGCAACAATAGTTGTATCTGTTACATCTTGATATGCTCCAGGTTGATTAACCTCATGCGAGCTTAATCCTGTTCCTGCTTTTGGAGAATATGGTTGAATAGTATACCCTTTGTACATTAACTTTTTAGAGTAAATCTCTTTTAAAAGCCACCAAACGGTTTCCATATATTTAGGCTCGTAGGTGATATATGGATCTTCCATATCTACCCAATATCCCATTTTTTGAGTTAGGTCATTCCAAACATCAGTATAACGCATAACTGCTTTACGACAGGCTGCATTATAGTCTTCCACCGAAATTGTTTTACCAATATCTTCTTTGGTAATACCCAGTTCTTTCTCTACACCAAGCTCTATTGGTAAACCGTGGGTATCCCAACCAGCTTTACGCTTAACCTGAAAACCTTTCATGGTTTTGTAACGTGGAAAAATATCTTTTATAGCTCGTGCTAAAACGTGATGTACTCCAGGCAATCCGTTAGCTGAAGGTGGTCCTTCAAAAAACACGTAAGGCTCTGCGTTTTCACGAGTTGTTACACTTTTTTCAAAGATGTTATTGTCCTGCCAATATTTAAGAATTTCTTCTGCTACGTTTGGTAAGTTAAGTCCTTTATATTCAGTGAATCCTGCGCTCATTTTTTCTAATTTCGTTATAGAGTCGCGAAATTAAGGAATTCTGTTTAAAACTCTGATTATTGAGCATAAAAAAACTCCAATGCAAATGCATTGGAGTTTAATAAAAAATTATTATTTAAATTTTTATAATTTTTTTAGAAGCTAAAGTTTTATTGTCTTCTACAATCGTTATAAAATAGACACCACTATTTAATTGACTTAATTGATTAAATGTAGTTGTATCTTGAGATTTACTTATTATTTTTTGTTGAATTATACGACCTTGTAAATCTATTAGTTTTACATGCGTTTCTTTGTTTGATAAATTTGATAATTTAACAGAAAACGCATCTTTAATAGGGTTAGGATAAACACTAAATACAGCTAAATCAAAATTTTGAATAGATAAGGTTGGCGCAACAATATTGACCATATAGTCTTCTACTTCTGAATCTTGACCTGCTTCAACAATGTCTCCACAACTACCGCTTGGTGTCCAATATTGCCTAGAAGCTATACGCATTCTTGTAGTACCATTTGGTGTATTTAAAGGTATGGTAAATGTATTAACCCTTGGACTATTACCTGTTGTACCAGTTGCATCATCCCAAACTTTTTCTCCTACATCATTAAAACTTCCGTTTTGATTATAATCTATCCATACAGCTACTCCGGAAGCATTAAAACTTGTATTAACACTTAACGAATACGAAGTCTCACCATCAGCTTTTAAAGTAACAGGTGAAACAGCTGTATAATTAGTATATGATGAATTTTCTGATGAAGAATTATTAATAAATGTAGCACTCTCACCATTTATGGAAACATTAGAAATATAACCATTTGAAACACCCTGAGATGCACAATAAGTAATATCTGTTGTAGAAAATGATATTAATGGATTACTATAATTGGAATAACTAGTTCCGCAAACAGCCCTAACTTGTGCTTCATAATTAGTATTAAAATCTAATCCTGTTAATGTAACACTATTTGTGTTGGACGCTATAGTTGTCCATGCAGATGCGCCACTAACTCTATATCGAATTTGATAAGTTGTGCCTTGCAAAATATCCCATTCTAATTCCGCAGAAGTATTAGTAACACTTGTCACTATCACATTAGCTGGATTGGCTATTGGGTTTACAATAACATTTTGATTTGAAACAACAATTCCTTCTGAGCCAGCATCAAATGTCCACTGCACCACAAAAGTACCTTCTGAAGTATAATTAGTAGGATCTGATGTAACACCAGTGTAATCCACACATTTATAGTTTAAAACTGGTGCAATTGCTGTAACAGAACAATAACCAGAAACATCCGCTAATACAGGAGCTGTTATAGGCTCTGAAGTGTTATTAACAGTGACCATTGCAGCACAAGTATCTTCACCTCCATCTGCACTTATAACTGTTAAATAAACCTCCTGAGGTATTCCGATGTGTGAGCAATCAAATGTATCCTGATTAATAAACATAGTATCCACATTTGTAGACCCATTATCTATATCTGCAGGAGTAATTGTAGCTTGTCCATATGCATCTAATGCTATAGTAATATCTTGACAATTTGCAATAGGTGCATTGGTAATTTGTGGCCCTACATATTCAATTTTAATAATTACTCCAGGATTAGATATTGAAACACCACTATTAGACGAAGGACCAGAGGTCCCTCCTGCATTGTCAGTTACAGCATAAATCGTTAATCCATCTGGAGAAATTGCTATATCGCGATATCTATCGTTAGAAGAATGAAATTCCTCATAACCATCAATAGACCCAACGTTATCATCACCAATAATATCACTTCCATTTGCAGTTAATTTAGCTCTGTAAATTGTTCCTTTTTTTAAAGTAGGAATTAACAATGATCTTCCCCAATTAGGGATTGTATTAGCTTCATGAATATCAATACTTGAAGGAGCTACACTTGGCCAAGTAAACCAACCTCCTGGAGGATCTGTAGCTACAGTACCACCATAGGTTCCGATTGGTGGTTCAAAATTTACTGGCAAGTCATTACTTGTAGGATAAGATTCAAATTCTGTTGCAGTTTCTGCTCCAGCAGGACAATTGTGATCACTAAAGTCACCTGCATTACAAGATCCATTTAATGAGGACCAATTACAATAGGTATATGCCATGTTATCATAGTAACCTGCTATTTGAGGCCATCCATAATTTTTACCTGATTTAATTATATTTATTTCGTCATCTACCTTAGCGCCATGTTCTGAAGCATAAAGTGTGCCATCTGCTGCAAACACAATTCCTTGAGCGTTTCTATGTCCATAGGTATAGACATGACTTTTTACTCCGTTTAAAGTTGGATTATCATTAGGAATACTTCCATCAATATTAATTCGCAACGTTTTACCTGGATAATTATCATAATCTGTTGATGATGTTGGTAAAATTTGTGCTAAAATAGGGTTACACGCATAATCAAATTGATTTGCTCCTTGATCACCTATGGTGTAATATAGCTTATTATCTGGCCCAAAAATTAATCTACCAGAATTATGATCGCCACTTGCTGGAACACCTTCTAAAATAGCTCCATTAGGAGAAAGCGAAACATCCTCGGTTAGAGTTCCTGATACACTATTGTAAACTAATCGCGCTATCCTTAGTTTTAAATCTCCACCATCATTGTAGGTATATGATACAAAAACATAGTTATTTATTGACACCATTGGATTATATAAATCTGGATGTATTGCCATACCCATTAAACCTCCTTGTTTAGAATAAGTTACTTTAGCACTTAAGTCCAACATAGTAATTGGTGTATTTGTTGCTGTTGCTGTGCTAATTCTTGAGATTTTTTCTCCAACACGCTCAGTAACCCATAAATCTCCATCAGGTCCAACAGTGATTTCCCAAGGATAGTTTAGCGCGTTATTAGCTGTTATTTTTGTTGTTGTCCAGTTTGCTCCTGCTGTAACTGCAGTAGCACTTGGCGCCATAGTAACTTGAGCTTTAAGCGATAGCGCAAAAAGCACAACAATCAATTGTAAAGTTTTTTTCATTATAGTTTTTATGGAAGAGTGGTGAGATTAATCTATTATAATTTTTTTGTTTAGTATCTTACCTTCAACTGTTTTTAAGATTACCACATACATACCTGTACTAGCATTTTTTAGACTAATACCGGATTGCAAATCTTCAGCTTTGATATCTTGAATTTGAAAAATTTTCTGACCTAAAGCATTAAACAATGTTAGTGACTTTAGATCTTGATTTGATTGTTTTGCAAACAATTTATTACTGTTTGAATTGTAATAAATACCAAAATCGTTATTAAAAGTAAAACCGTCTGTACTTAATGTTTCTGATCCTTGAAATACAATATCAAATCTATTAGTATATACACCTGACTGAGATGTAAAATTATAACCTTGCTCTTGTGATAAGTCATAATAAGTACCCGTAAAATTATCTAATAAAAAGACAGGCTGATCTATTGGAAAATCAACAAATTGAGTCGCTTTTATATTGTACATGCCATTACCGTCCGCTTTAAATGTTAAGTCAACTACTTTATCTGAAGTAATCTCTGAATACGCCTGAAGCACCATAGTATTTTCCTCTAAGACCGTTAATAAATCATTATTAAAAGTCTCATATGCTTTTGCATCGTAACCATAGTCAAATTCATCACTTGTTACACTACTAAAACCCATTACTATTTCGCGACCCAAACCGTTAGAAGTGGTTAATTGCAATCTGATTTTTTTAATCACATCTTCTGTATTTGATGCTTCGCCTTCATTACTGGATGCTACTTGTCTAAAAAAAATTGTTTCGTCTGTTGCTTCTGTTTTAAAAACACGTTGCGAATTTAAAAATTTAATATCACCATCGTTAACAATTTCTACCACAAAACCTTGAGCTACTGGTAAAAATTTAGTTGGTGTTTTTACACCTTCTGCAGGTCCACCACCACTTTGAGTTGAGTCTCCATTTAATCCAATAAATTGATATGCTAACACCTGCCAGGTTATTTACAGTTGCATATCCTCCTTGATATTGATTTAAAATATGTGTATCTCCAGCCCATTGTTCCCATAAATAAATCTCTCCACTTATTACGCTACTATTATCTGCTAAAAAGGATGTTACATTTAATGCTGAAGGATATGGATTTCCTAAAACCGAAATTGTTCTTGTTGAACCACCAATAGAACCAGGACCACCTGTATCTAACGCAGTAATAATAATTGTTCCGTTATTAGGTTTTCCTTCAAATAAATATTGATAATCTGTTGTGCCTACACCTACTCCTTTTTGTGAGTAACCGTATCCTGTTGGTATAACATCTGTTTCATCAAAATTTAGCCAATTATAATATGAATATCCATTTTGATAAGTATGCGTCCAATATGTACTTATGCTTCCTACTTGGTCATAACTGGATGTAAATGGTATTGCTGCTCCAAATTCATCTTTTAAAAGATCTAAAGTAAACGGAGTATTATTTAAGTTAGAGGTTAATCCATTATTATTTGTGATGGAAGATACGCCTAAAGCTCCAACTGGACTTGCCCAATAGTTGTATCGATATTTATTATTTGTCCCTTCTTGTCGTCTTAATATTTTACCTTGAGAACCTGTCACTAAATCACTTGAAATAGATTGTATTAATTGAGAATCACCTGGAAGATCTAATGTACCATTTAACTCCAAATACCATGAATTATCAACATAATTATCACCTGATAAGTTAAATGTTTTGTCTGACTGAATTATTAATCCTAAGATAGTATGTGATGTTGTAGTAGAAATATTGTTGTTAATTTTAACAATACTCCAATCTTTATTTTTTGCTATTTCATTTATATCCCATACCTCTCCATGTTGCCAATTTGCTTCGGTAGTCCACAATCCATCTTGACTAGTCTGATATGGTAAAGGTGCTGTTTGAAAATAAATATTTTTAATATTATACAATTTAGCTCCTGTTGACTGGTCTATTGTTGGTGTTACTTTATTATCTGTGATGTCACCTTTATAAGCATCCATTTTATAATAGCGCACTAGATTATCGCCTATATCATTTGTGGAAATGTTTTTAGGAATTATCTTACCTTGATTAAAGTTTTCGTTTTCATTTAATTCTTGGTATACTGTTCGTTGTACCTCATCTTTTGTAAGCGCTACATCAAACACTCTAACTTCGTCAATTTCTCCATGGAAGTAGTTTGAATCTGAATTAGCCAACCTACCAATAGTAAAGTTAGAAGGATCCGCATTAACAACTCCAACATTTACAGGATCACCTTGAGCTTGACCATTTAAATATAAAATTGTTTCTGACCCATTTATTGTTACTGCTAGATGCACCCATATACCATCTTCGACAATATCTGTAGAGGTTAAAACATTATTACCATTTAATACAACTGAAACCGAATTATCGGAATCATTTACCATTAAATAAAAATTGCTTTGGCCAGCAACTATTCTATTTGAATTAAACGTATTATCTCCTTCTGATTTTATCCAAGCCATTAATGAAGCTGTTCCACTTGAAATTACATTACTATCCTGAACGTAATCATTACGACCGTCAAAAAATAGACTATAGGAATCTTCTATATCTCTTGGCGACCCATATAGTGTATTATCAGAATCAAATGCATCCAAAACACCATCGTTATCCGCATCAGTACTTCCATCTATAACACCATTGTTATCCGCATCTAAAAAATAATAAATAGTATTACTAATATCACTACCATTTGAAATATCATCTAAATTATCATTACTATCTACATCTAAATAGTCTGGAATACCATCACCATCAGTATCTACGGGAAAATTATATCCATTATATCCTGCTCCATGATCATCTGAGTCCGCATCGTTATCATTACCATCTATTAATGCTAAAAGACCATCATTATCAAAGTCGTCATTTGCTATACCTGTACCAGCATCATTACCATCTCCTACACCATCTCCATCTATATCCAAGTCGCCAAATCCATCATTTTCGACAACATCAAAAATAGAATCATTATCAGAATCTAAATCCAAATAATCTGGAGTACCATCTCCATCTGTATCCAAACCTGTCAAGCCTTCAAATGCATCATGCATTCCATTACCATTACTATCTGACCATGCTACTCCAGAAAAAACCAATCCATCTCTATCATAATCACCACCAAATGGAAAAGCTCCATATTCATATATATTAGGTATACCATCATTATCATTATCTAAATCAAAAACATCGGCTACTCCATCGTTATCCAAATCACATAATGATTGCGTTATTCTGATATCATCTAAAGCTAAATCGTTACCTAAACCTCCAGGTGAATTATTTATAAATTGAATAACAAATTCTGATTGATTAATAATTATTGATGTCCCAAACTCTTTCCATACAGAATCCACACAACTATTTCCAGAATTACATCTGGTAATATCACCTGTATCAAATGAAGCTAACTCTGTTGTGTAATCAGATGACAAAAACCTAACTGTGATGTTTGGATTTATTCTAGGCAATTCGCTTGAACTAAACCTATTGTCTGCGTTATCTATATTTATAGCCCAAAAACTATAGTTAACAGGTACGTTTGGTAAAATCCCTGATATTGCTGTTTCATAAAAAACACCTGGATCCGTTGCTGCATTAAATATTGCCATCCTTCCGTTTGTATCTCCTGGTGTATGGTCTTCTCCTTTATACCAAGCATAATGAGCAAAATTTGCAATATTTTCTCCCGTAGCAGTTACATTATTATTTAAAGCATCACCATTTGTGACAGAGTAATGTACGACGTACTCTCCATCATTTAGGTTTACATCTGCATCACACTCATCTGCAGATAATCCAGAAACACCATCTTCATAACAATATGAAGTAGTTACTCCAATTGTATTTCCATTTATAGCTGCTCGATTTAAACCAAATCCAAAATCTTCATTTAAAAATTCGGTTTCAACAACAGAAGCATTACTATACATTAAACACTGTAATTGTTCTTCTCCATCAGTTATACCATCATTATCATCATCAATATCAATATTGTTTGACACACCATCTCCATCTGTATCAGGATACAACTCTTGACCATCCCCTTTAATTACGTATGTAAAAGGGTTCTCGTCCGGATCGTCACTATTTAACAACACGACAGCTGTAATATTATTATTTATAGTACTTGGATCAAAACTAATTGAAAAAGATACAACGCCTCCCGCTGCAAGTGTTGTTCCTGCTGCTGGCTGTGTTAAGATAGAAAAATCAGCACTAGAACCTGCTTGAAGTTGAACTGGAACAGCTCCTAAAACTAAGGGCTGAGAACCACTATTAACTATTTTAAAAACTCTTGTTTTTGCACCACCATTAATATCATAAGTTCCAAAGTCGGTAAAATTAGAATACGTAGTTTGGGTTTGTCCATTTATAATTTCAGAACTATTTCCTGTAACTGTTATATCTTGAGGCGCACTAGGGTCTAACCCTATATTAACTTTATAATCTTCATAATCTATTACTGTAGCAGTAGAGCAGCCACTGTCAGGTGACCAATATTGTCTCATACCAATACGCATAGTAGTTGCACCATGAACTGCAGTAAAAGGAACAGTAAACTCCCTTGAAGCATAAGGAAAAGATACATTAGACTCCTCTCCACCAGCATTACCATTAGAACGATACACCCTCTCACTTCCTGTATCAAAAACACCATCCTGATTAAAGTCTATAAATGCTACCCATCCAGACCTATGATTACTAGCAGTTAAATTGGTATTTCCATCTATTAAAATAGATAAGTCATAACTATTTCCTAAATATAAATCTGCAGCAGGAATATGTGTAAAATCCTCGTAACCTCCTCCATCGCCTGAGTCATTATCAATTGTAACAGTTTCTCCTGGTAAAGTGACATTAGTAATGTATCGTATTCCACTTGTTATTCCAGATGGTGTACAATAATTATTTAAGACAGTTACAGATACTGTACCTTGTACACATTGATTAATATTATTACATAAATTATAAGTAAAGCTATCTGCACCTAAAAAATTAGCGTTTGGAATATATTGGAAAATACCATCCGAAATTTCTGAAACCGATCCATTACTTGGCAATGTAGATATAGCATAATCATCAGAGTCACCACCTGTAGTTCCAATATAATCATTGGCAGCTACATTTACTTGATTATCCAAACCAGCAGTACTGTTTTTAGTCACAGTCAATTCCTCATTTACAGCAATTGGTGTAGCAGATATTGGTGTTACATTTAATGTGTAATCTTCCACCTCTGCTCTATCAATAAATGTACAGGCATCCGTAATACTTCCTCCATGGTAAGTTGCAGCAACCCTTAAAACAACTGATCCTGGAATCGAAACATTACCTACTGCAAAAGATGCATTAGTAGTATAAGTTGATTGATTATTATTTACTGCTATACCTGAATCATAAACCTCTATATAAGTTCCATTTCCCTCATAGTCAATCCACATTTTTACCTTTACATTTCCCCATGTCTCTTTTACATGATCAATAGTCACATTATAAGTGTTACCGACAGTCACATTTACGGATTGAGAAGTAAAATCTTTATATACAGCATTATCACCTCCTGAAAAATTAATTAGTTGACTTGCTCCATCTCCATTTATTTGCACATTACTAATATTAAAATAGTCCCATGATTGCATCCCTGAAGGAATACATTGTGCTTTAACAGTTTGATTACCGATTAAAAGCAAAATAAACACCACTACTTTTAAGCAAATATTTGCTAGAGCTTGTTTTAAAACCATTTGTTTAAGGAATAATATATTGATATTGAGCACATCAAAATGTTGTTTGAAGGAAAATTCAGATAAATTAGTATGAAAAATGTTTTTGTCTATAAAAAACAAACAACCAGGTTAAAAAGTATTTTAACCTAACTATTTTATCAAATAAAAGCGATATTTTTTTACCATTCAAAACACTCATAATAAACTAAATTATAGATTTATAGCATATATTTTACTTTCTTTTAAAAGCTATGAGGGAAAGGATTTACATAAAAGCAAGATACCTACGACAAATATCATATGTAGGTTTCAATTTACCTTTTATTTTCGTTAGAACGTAATATTAATCCGTTTAAAGACACAACGCATGGTTTTGTTCATTAACAAAAACTATCTCAAAATTATAATTACAATTGAAGTTTAAGTAATTATCAAATCTACTAAGTCTTCAATTTTAGAGATTAATTGGATTTTTATTGCTGTATTTTTTAAAGAAATTTTATTGTATTTAGATACAAATATAGTGGAGAAGCCCAGTTTTTCTGCCTCAAGTATACGTTGTTCCACACGCTGTACTGGTCTGATTTCTCCAGATAAACCTACTTCTGCAGCAAAACAAAAATTTGCTTGTAAAGCTTCGTCTTCATTTGAGGACAAAATTGCTGCTACCACAGCTAAATCTATTGCTGGATCATCCACAGATATACCTCCAGTTATATTTAAAAAAACATCCTTTGCGCCAAGCCTGAAGCCTGCACGTTTTTCTAAAACTGCTAACAACATATTTAGTCGTTTAGCATTAAATCCAGTTGCACTACGTTGAGGCGTACCATAAACTGCTGTACTAACCAATGCCTGAACCTCAATCATTAATGGACGCATACCTTCTAATGTTGCTGCTATAGCGTTACCAGACAACTCGTCATCTTTTTTTGAAATTAATATTTCGCTTGGATTAGAAACTTCTCTTAATCCCGAACCTTGCATTTCATATATTCCAAGTTCGTGTGTAGATCCGAATCGGTTTTTTTGCGCACGTAAAATTCTAAAAACATGGTTACGATCTCCTTCAAACTGAAGCACTGTATCTACCATGTGTTCTAATATTTTTGGTCCAGCGATGTTACCATCTTTTGTTATATGACCAATCAAAATTACTGGTGTATTGGTTTCTTTAGCGAATTTAATAAGCTCAGTCGTACACTCTTTAACCTGGCTGATACTTCCACTTGAAGATTCGATATAATCAGAATGCAATGTTTGAATAGAATCAATAATTACAATATCTGGTTCTAAGGCTTCGATTTGCTTAAAAATATTTTGTGTTTTTGTTTCAGTAAGAATGTAGCAACTTTCGTTTTCCGGGTTTATACGCTCGGCACGCATTTTTATTTGCTTTTGACTTTCTTCTCCAGAAACGTATAAGGTTTTATAAGGTAATTTTAATGAAATTTGAAGTAACAATGTACTTTTACCAATACCTGGTTCTCCGCCCAAAAGCGTTAAAGATCCTGGTACAATCCCACCACCCAACACACGATTAAACTCCGCATCAAGCGTATCTAATCTTGCTTCTTTAGAAGAATCAATTTCGTTTATTCTTAATGGTTTTGATGCTCGTTTTGTATTATTAGTCGGTGTTTTCCAATCGCTTTTTTCTGGTTTTTGCACAACCTCTTCAACAATTGTATTCCACTCCTTACAGGCATTACATTGTCCTTGCCATTTAGCATATTGCGTACCGCAATTTTGACAAAAAAAGGTGGTTTTTACTTTAGCCATAAGTTAATATCCAAAATCTGCTTTAATCTGTTCTGATAATTCTAAAACGTGATCTTTAGTAATACCTGCTATTTCTGATAGTACATAGGCCGACTGGTATGTTTTCATTGCTTTTTTAGGCTCTCCTGTTTCTTCATAAAAGCGTCCTAAATAATAATTTCCTAATAATGTATCTGGATATTCTTTTCTAGCTAATTTTCCTAAATCCTCAAAATATTCCCAATTTTCTTTCTTTTTAATAGCTGCTTCAATTGCTTTAAAATCGTTAATTAAAATTGGTTTTTCTATTCCAAACAACTCATCAATCATTTGGTATTTTTCCGTCAGGTAATCCACTGGATTGCCTTCTAGATTTAGAATTGTTTCTTTGTACTCTTTTTTACTAATTGGCTGAAACACTAAAAAGATACTCTCTAACGCTTTAGGAATTGCATGAGTAGGTAAGGTATAGTGTGATGGTCCATCAAACGTCTCAAATGTTTTTAAAACATTATTATTGTCTACTGCTTTTAATGCGTTAGACAAAGCTTCAGTTTGTTCATGAATATTTGAGGCATCATTGGTAGTACTTGCTAAATAGTAAAACGTTTTTTGTTCTAGTTTAGGAAATACTTCTGTTAAATAATTAGCCATATCTGGAGCTAACTCTGGACTTAAGACAATATAAGATTGAAATAAAGGAATACCTTTTAACAGATAGTAATTAATAAAATTTGCTGTTTTACCATGTCCTACAGCAACTTTAAAGTTTTCTGTACGGAAGGTTTTATCTATAAACGGAACCAACTCCATGCTAATAAACTCAAAAAAGGCTGCTCCACTTTCGATTGGCAGAGAGTTTTGTTCGCTATAATAACAATCGTTTTCTCTTAATCCGTATTGATTAACACCAATAACAATAGCTTCTGGTATGTCTTCCCAATAGGCATAATAGTCCACATTTCCTGCAACAGGTTCAAACAAGTAATCTGCATCAAAAACATATATAACGGGATATTTTTTACTTGATGTATCGTAGTTTCTTGGTAATTGAATTTTTATTTGTCTAGTTTCTCCTAGCCTTTCAGAGTTAAGCTCTTTATATATAGTTTGCGCACTAAGGTTAGACGTTAAAAATAAACCTACAAATAGAAAAAATATATGTTTCATGATGTGTGATGATTAAGTTTGGGTGTAAGTTACAAATTATTTGTTTCGGTTAAAAAAGGGAAGGTATAATAACGAAATTCCTCCAAAAACAAAAACCAAAATTGTTTGCGAGCTCCACATAATCCAACCAAATGCACGACTTGGGTCCACTGGCAGATTAAATAAAGTAAAAGCAATAACAATAGCTTCTGGATACGACCCTATACCTCCATTTGTAGCTGCAATACTAAAACTTGCTAAAATAAACCCTATTAAAACAGCTCCAAATGGCATAGCGTTTAAATCGGGAAAAGCTAGCGTAGTTACATAAAACATAAGCACGTACATGGTCCAAATAAATAAAGTGTGAAATATAAAGGCCCACTTTTTTTTCATTTTAAAAATACTAAGAGCTCCTTCAATCAAACCAGTTACAAATCCTTTAATTTTTAAAGCTATTTTTGACTGACTTCTTTTTATAAAAAGAATAAAAAATAGTGCAAAAACCGTTAAGATTAGTCCTGCAACAAGGATTTTAGTAAAATCAAATTTATCCACTAAAAAACTGTATATAAAGTCAAATTGCAAAAACAAAGTAATTGCTATTATACCTAACATGACTATCATATCTGCTATACGCTCTGCTACTATTGTACCAAATCCTTTTTCAAAAGGGACGCCTTCATAATTAGTCAATATAGTTGCTCTTGCTACTTCTCCAGCTCTAGGGATTGTGTAATTAATTAAGTAAGTAGCAAATACAGCCATTATACTATTCCCTAATTTTATTTTATAACCTAAAGGTTCTAACATAAATAACCAACGATAGGCTCTAGACAAGTGACTTAGTAAGCCAAAAAAAACACCTAATAAAATGTATTTATAATCTGCATTTTTAGCAAACTGAACTATATCTGTAAAAGATAATTGAGATAGAGAATACCATATTAAAAAAACTCCCAATAAAATTGGGAGCGTTATTTTTAATATTTTTACTAGAAGCCTTTTGGACATTTACTTTAACAGGTTGGTCGCTTCGTCAGGAAAAACTAAAGAAGGCTTAAACACTTTAGCTACTTCAATATCCATAAACGCATACGTTATTAATATCAAGATGTCGTCTTTTGCAACTAATCTTGAGGCAGCTCCATTTAATGTGATTTCACCACTGTTTCTTGGGCCAGGAATGGCATATGTCTCTAGTCTTGCACCATTGTTATTGTTAACAATTTGCACTTTTTCACCTTGAATAATATTTGCTGCATCCATCAAATCCTCGTCAATGGTTATACTACCTATATAATTTAGGTCAGCTCCTGTTACTTTTACTCTGTGAATCTTAGATTTTACTACTTGTATTTGCATAGGGCAAAGATAATTAATTTAGAGCGATATTATCTATTAATCTGATGTCGTCTGCATAAACTGCAATAAACGCTCTGTAAGTGTTAGTTTTATTTTTTCTTTTTACGGTTTTTAAAGTGTCAACATTAGCTATAATAAAATATTCTAATTGCAATAACTCATGTTTATCAAACTGTTGTTGAACCCACTTTGTTGTTTTATCTGCACTTTTTGTGCCAAACTTAACTTTAGCTTCTTTAAGTGTTTTGTATATAAAAGGTGCTGCTTGTTTGTAGTCAGGTTTTAAACGTACATTTCTAGAACTCATAGCTAAACCTGAGCTTTCTCTAAAAATATCACACCCAACTATTGTTACAGGCAGCTGATATTTACTCACTAATTTTTTTATAATTGCCAATTGCTGGAAATCTTTCTCTCCAAAGTAAGCGTTATTAGGTGTTACAATTTCAAATAATCGTTTAACAATAGTACCTACACCATCAAAATGTCCAGCTCTAAATTTTCCTTCCATTTCAAACTCCAAGCCATCAAAACTAAATTGTTGGGCTTTTGTATTACCATCATAAATATCATCTACGGTTGGTGCATACACAATTATTTTGTCAGAAACGGTCTTTAAAAGAGCAACATCGTCCTCTAAAGTTCGTGGATATTTTGCTAAATCGTCAGCATTATCAAATTGAGTAGGGTTAACAAAAATACTAACAACTAACCTAGAGTTATTAGCCAATCCTTCCTTTACCAATGACAAATGTCCTTGATGTAAAGCTCCCATAGTAGGTACAAAACCAATAGTTTCTCCCTCTTGTTTTAACAAGGAAATATGGGCACCAATTTTAGATTTATTAGTAAATACAAGCATTTTTAATATTTAATTAACGGATGCAAACTTAATATTTTAGTGGCAATCTGCATAAAATTTTGTACTTTTGCGTGTTTTTTAATGATAATTCTGAAAAAGCTATACAATATATGAAAGATAAGAGGATATTATATGTATCATCTGAAGTGGTGCCTTATTTACCGGAAACAGAAATTTCTTCAATGTCATTTGAAACACCTAGGATGATCAATCAGCAAGGTGGACAAATAAGAATTTTCATGCCTAGATATGGAAATATCAACGAAAGAAGACATCAATTACATGAAGTTATCCGTCTTTCTGGTATTAATTTAGTTGTGAATGATTTAGACATGCCTTTAATTATTAAAGTAGCCTCTATACCTAAAGAACGTATTCAAGTTTACTTTATAGATAACGATGAATATTTTAAAAGAAAAGCAACACTTACAGATGAGGATGGAAATTTATTTTCTGATAATGATGAAAGAGCTATCTTTTTTGCTAAAGGAGTTATTGAAACCGTTAAAAAATTAAATTGGTCACCAGATATTATTCACGTTCATGGATGGTTAGCCTCTTTACTACCACTATATTTAAAGCAATTTTACAAAGACGAACCTTTATTTAACGAAAGTAAAATTGTTACTTCAGTATATAAAAGTGGCTTTGAAAACGAGTTAAATTCAAAATTAGTTGATAAAATTAAATTTGATAATATTGATGAAGATCAAATAAAGGATTTAGTTAAGCCTACTTATAATAATCTAATGAAGGTAGCAATAGACAACTCTGACGCCTTAATTGTTGGATCAGAAGATTTACCTGAAGAGCTAACATCCTATTTAAAAGAGTCTAAAAAACCTGTACTAGATTTTCATGCTAAAGACGAATTTAGCGAAGCATACACTAATTTTTATACAACTAGCGTTTTAGACTAACGCAATATTGCCATATTTAAGAAATATCTATGAAAAGATTCATATTAAAAAGCATCAAACCATTAGTCGTTTTGATGATTATTGCCTTTACCGCTATTGCTTGCGACAAAGATTTTGTAAATGTAGAAAGTGATATTAGAGGTGCTCAAAATTTTTCTACAAGTAGTAGAGTTTTCCCTTTTATAGCATACAATAAAAAATTAGAAGGAGTACAAACAAGTGGTCTATCTAGTAATGTTTTAGGTATATATAACGATCCTAATTACGGATCAACAGCTGCAAGTTTTATCTCTCAAATTACACCTGACGATTTAGCTCCAGATTTTGGTGACAATCCATCAATACTTTCTGTTAAATTATATCTTCCGTATTTTTCTACAGTAACTGAAACTGATGAAGATGGTAACTCAACTTACACTCTAGACTCAATATATGGAGATTCTTCAAGTCCTTTTAAATTATCTATTTACAAATCTAGTTACTTTTTAAGAAACTTAGATCCTGAAACAAATTTTGAGGACGAACAAGCTTATTATTCAAACGCTTACACTAATTTAAACTTAGAAGCTTTTGAAGAACAATTACTTTATCCTGCAGATCCTAATCAAACATTTACACCTAGTGCTTTAGAGCATGTAATTCAAGCAGAGGTTGAACCAGGAGAAGACCCTGAAGTTGAAGAAAGATTAGCTCCAGGAATTTATGTTGATTTAAACGATCCAAGTATTGTACCTGCTAACTTTTGGGAAGACATAATCTTTGCTGCAGACGGAAGCGCAAACCCTGCAATTACAAATGCAGCTGACTTTAAAAACTTTTTTAGAGGACTAATTTTAAAAGTTGAGCAAAACGATACTTCTGTTGACGGTAGCTTACTGTTTTTAGACCTTACTACTAATGCTAAAGTTGAAATTAAGTATGAATATGATGGTGATGACGCAGGAGATAGAGAAACAGGAACCTACACCTTTAACTTTAACGGTAACAAGTTTAATACTTTTAAAAACCTTTCAAACTTTACACCATTAACAGACGGAAATAGCACTTCTGGTGATGATCAATTATTCATTAAAGGATTTGAAGGATCAATGACTGTTTTAGACTTATTTAACGGTAACATTATTGACGAAAACAACGCTACTCAAGATTCTTGGGAATACTTTAAAGGTAAAAATGGACAATGGTTAATTAATGAAGCTAATCTAAATCTATATGTAGATCATAGTGCTTATACTGGAGGAACATCAGAGCCAGACAGGATAATGATTTATGATTTAAAAAACAACCTTCCAATTATCGATTATTTTGTTGATGTAACTAGTAACTCAACAGATCCTTATAACTCAAAAATAATTTACTCTCCAAAACTTGAAAGAGATGATAGCGGAAACGGAGTGAAATATAAAATTAGACTTACTGAGCATATTAATAACATCTTATTAAATGACTCGACTAATACAAAATTAGGTATTTACGTAACCAATAATATTAACTTATTTGGAACTTCAAAAGTATTTAATACTAATGAAAGTAACATTGTAAATATTATTCCTCAAAGTTCAGTTATCGCTCCAGAAGGAACAATACTTTACGGGAATACACCAGCTGTTCCAGAAAACGTAAGAGCTAGTTTTGAAATTTTTTATACAGAACCTGAAAATTAAATTATTATGTGTGGTATTGTTGGATATATAGGTCATAGAGAAGCTTATTCTATTGTAATGGAAGGCTTAAAACGATTAGAGTACAGAGGTTATGATAGCGCAGGTATTGCGCTATATGATGGTACTGATATCAAATTATCTAAGACTAAAGGTAAAGTCGCTGATCTAGAAGAACGTGTAAAAGAAGAAATCACAACAGAAGGAACAGTTGGAATAGGTCATACAAGATGGGCAACGCATGGTGTACCAAACGATGTAAATTCTCATCCACATTATTCTAATTCAGGTGATCTAGTTATAATTCATAACGGAATTATTGAAAATTACGACTCGATAAAAACAGAGCTTATAAAAAGAGGTTACGTTTTTAAATCAGACACAGATACAGAAGTCTTAATAAATCTGATTGAAGAAGTTAAGAAAAAACAAAACGTAAAATTAGGTAAGGCTGTACAACTAGCACTTAACGAGGTTGTTGGAGCTTATGCTATTGCTGTTTTTGACAAAAACAAACCAAACGAAATTGTCGTAGCTAAACTAGGTAGTCCTTTAGCAATTGGAATTGGAGAAGACGAGTTTTTTATAGCAAGTGATGCCTCTCCTTTTATTGAATATACAAAAAATGCTATTTATCTTGAAGATGAAGAAATGGCAATTGTGCGTCGAAATAAAAAAATAAAAATCAGAAAAATCAAAGACGATTCTGAAGTTAATCCCTCAATGCAGGAGCTTAAGTTTAATCTTGAGCAAATTGAAAAAGGTGGTTACGAGCATTTTATGCTTAAAGAAATCCATGAGCAACCAAATGCAATCAGGGATACTTACAGAGGTCGTTTATTAGCCAATGAAGGAATAATCCGTATGGCTGGTATAGATGATAATATAGAAAAGTTTTTGAATGCTAATCGTATTATTATAGTAGCTTGTGGTACTTCTTGGCATGCAGGATTGGTAGCCGAGTATATTTTTGAAGACCTTGCTAGAATACCTGTAGAAGTAGAATACGCATCAGAGTTTAGATACCGTAATCCTGTAATTACAGAAAAGGATGTGGTAATAGCAATTTCTCAATCTGGAGAAACAGCAGACACACTTGCAGCGATTAAATTAGCAAAATCAAAAGGTGCTTTTGTATTTGGAGTTTGTAATGTCGTTGGATCTACTATTGCTAGAGAAACAAATGCTGGAGCATATACACACGCTGGACCAGAAATAGGTGTAGCTTCCACTAAAGCTTTTACAACACAAATTACTGTTTTGACTTTAATAGCTTTAAAGTTAGCTAAAGCTAATGGAAGTATGTCAAATTCAGATTTCCATCATCATTTACAAGAGTTAGAGCTAATACCTGAAAAAGTAAAAGAAGCTTTAAAAGCAGATGAACACATTAAAAAAGTAGCCGAAATATATAAAGATGCTAAAAACTGTTTGTATTTAGGTCGTGGATATAATTTTCCTGTAGCTTTGGAAGGTGCATTAAAGCTAAAAGAGATATCATACATTCATGCAGAAGGTTATCCTGCTGCAGAAATGAAGCATGGACCAATTGCATTGATTGACGAGCAAATGCCTGTTTTTGTAATAGCTACTAAAAAAGGACACTACGAAAAAGTTGTAAGCAATATTCAAGAAATTAAATCTAGATCAGGTAAAATAATAGGTATAGTTACCACAGGAGATGTAGACGTTAAAAATGTTGCAGATCATGTAATTGAAGTACCAGAGACAATAGAGTCTTTAACTCCATTACTTACAACAATTCCTCTTCAACTATTATCTTACCATATTGCGGTAATGCTTGAAAAAAATGTCGATCAACCACGAAATTTAGCAAAATCTGTTACTGTAGAGTAGTCAGATAACTGTTTATACATCAAAGACGCTTTAAAGCTTCTAATTACGCAAAAACCAACCCTGTTTTTTGTGAATAATTAGCTTTAAAGCGTCTTTTTTTTAGAAATACTTATTATGCGTGCATAATTTATTCTCACTTTTTCTAAAAATTTCGTTAAAAAACGTATATTGGCATTATAAATTAACTAAATCTAAAAAATGAGAACAATCCTTTCAATTGTATTTTTGTGCTTTTGCGGACTAACTTTTTCGCAAACAACGATCACAGGAACAGTAGTAGATGATGTAAGTCAGCAACCAATTCCTAGTGCAAACATTATTATTACTGGCACATCAGTAGGAACAGCAACTGATTTTGATGGTAACTTTTCGTTAACGACTGATCAAAATCCTCCTTTCACTATACAAATAAGTAGTGTAGGTTTTGCTTCTAAAGATGTTGAAGTAACAACTAATAAACAAATTATTAATGTTGTCCTTAATGAAGGTACAGCGTTAGACGAAGTAGTAATTTCTGCGTCTAGAACTCCAGAACGTATTTTTGAATCTCCAGTTACTGTAGAGCGATTTGGATTAAAAGAAATTAAAAACACTGCATCTGCAGATTTTTATGATGGTTTAGAAAACCTAAAAGGTGTAGATGTTAACACTAACAGTTTAACCTTCAAATCTGTAAATACGCGTGGTTTTGCAACTTTTGCAAATACACGATTTATGCAATTAGTTGATGGTATGGACAACTCTACTCCTGCTTTAAACTTCCCTATTGGAAACTTAGTAGGTATGACAGAAACTGATGTATTAAGTGTAGAGTTATTACCTGGTGCATCATCTGCCTTATATGGTGCAAATGCATTTAATGGTATTTTATTTATGAGAAGTAAAAACCCATTTGATCATGAAGGTATTAGTGCTTCTTTTAAAAGAGGTATAACATCTCAAGAAGCTGCAGGTGACAATCCGTACACCGATTTAAGTGTAAGAATGGCGCACAAGTTTAGCGATAAATTTGCTGCAAAAATTAACTTTGGTTACTTAAAAGGTACAGATTGGCAAGCGACTAGTGAAGTTGACAAAATTGACCCAACTAGAACAAGATCAAACACAAACTATGACGGAATAAATGTCTATGGTGATGAAGTTTCAACTAACATTAGAGCTGCATCAGGTCTAGGTGTTATACCAGATGTTGTAGTAAGTAGAACAGGTTATAACGAAAGAGACTTAACACCATACAATGCAGAAAGCGTAAAAGCAGATTGGGGTTTATATTACCGTCCAATTGAAGGTAACAGTTTAGAGTTTTCATATGTTGGTAAAGTAGGAACAGGTACCACTATTTATCAAGGAACAAACAGATATAATATTGATGGTTTTTTCCAACAACAACACAAACTAGAAGTAAGAAACGACAACTTTTTTGTTAGAGCTTATGAAGTGTCTGACAAAGCAGGAGATTCTTATGACATGGTGTTTACAGGAATTAATGTTAACAGAGCTTGGAAAAGTGACGAAGACTGGTTTGGTGATTATATAGCAACTTATGCTGGAATTGAACTAGGTGGTAACCCATTAGGATTAACAGACCAACAAAAACATGATGCAGCAAGAGCAGCAGCAGACACAGGAAGATACGAACCAGGATCACCACAATTTAAAAGTGCATTTAACAAAAGTATAAATGATCCAAATTTAGCTACTGGGTCTAAATTTCAAGATGCATCAAAATATTTTCATAGTGATGCAAATTACAACTTTAGCCACTTAGTGGATATTGCAGATATACAAGTTGGTGGTTCTTATAGAAAATACACACTAAATTCTGGTGGTACAATATACACTGATGGTCAAAGCCCAATTGAATATTCTGAATTTGGAGTATATTCTCAAATACAGAAAGATATTGAATTATCAGAAGAAATGGAGCTTAAATTAACCTTATCAGGTCGTTATGACAAATCAGAATTATTTGATGGTTTCTTCTCTCCAAGATTATCAGCTGGTTTAACTTTAAACAGAAATCATAATATTAGAGCTTCTGTACAAACAGGATTTAGAAACCCGACAACTCAAGATTTATTTATTGGATTAGATGCTGGTAGAGCAATTTTAGTAGGTTCTGCTCCTGACAACTTAAATAGATATACTAGAGATTTTAATGTTAGTTTTGAAGGTCAAACCATGTTTGGACAACCTAGTACAGTTACTCAAACAGGTGCAGCTGCATACAACAACTCATATTCAGCAAGTTCTGTTACAGCTTTTGCTGCTGCAGGAAACCCAGCTTTATTAACAGTTGCTAACCCTGAAATTATTAAACCGGAAAAAGTAACTTCTCTTGAAGTTGGTTATAGAGGAAAATACGAAAGTGTAATAGTAGATATTAGCGCTTATTACAACAAGTATGAAGACTTTATTTCTCAAGAAGTTGTAATAGCTCCTTTTTACGGAACAGTAAGTAATGGAGGACTTGGTGATGGAGGACTTTCTGCTCAAGCAATTGCTAATGGAGATTATCAAGCTTATAGTGCTTACACAAACTCTGATGCAGATGTTAACTCTTATGGAGCATCTATTGGACTTTCTACTAAAGTACTAAATGGATTTGACCTAGGAGGAAGTTATACTTTTACTAAACAAGATTTTGATCAAGCTGCTAACCCAGATTTCCAAACTAGCTTTAATACACCAGAACACAAATTTAAAGCAACTTTTGGTCAT
Organism: Olleya sp. UBA1516; assembly: GCF_002323495.1. Taxonomy (NCBI): domain Bacteria; kingdom Pseudomonadati; phylum Bacteroidota; class Flavobacteriia; order Flavobacteriales; family Flavobacteriaceae; genus Olleya; species Olleya sp. UBA1516. The sequence goes on along the minus strand of NZ_DCQO01000005.1, from coordinate 93,367 downwards.
ACAGATTTATTTGAAAACTTTGGATTTAACATCGCATATAGGTTTAGTGATGATTATTTCTGGGAAGCAACATTTGGAAATGGTATAGTACCAGAATTTCATGTATTAGATGCGCAAATTAATTATGAAGTACCTAGCATAAAATCAGTTATCAAAGTAGGAGCTACAAACCTTACAGGTAACGAGTACTTTACTGCTTTTGGTACAGGATTTATTGGATCTATGTATTATGCATCAATAACTATTAATAACTAATAATAATGAAGACTTTAAAAAACATAAAATACATTGGACTTATTGCTATTGCAATTGGCTTCACATCTTGTAATGATGAATCAGATTATGAAGAGTTTTTAGATGTACAACCAGACACAGGTGTTGTATTACCAACACTAACTAATGGTTCTGTAGATTTTTCAAAATACGTAGCTTTAGGCGCATCATTTACTTCTGGTTACACTGATGGCGCTTTATTTAAAGCAGCTCAAGAAAATTCATTTCCAAACACATTATCTAAACAATTTGTTAAGGTAAATGGTACTGCTATAACGCTACCATTAATGAATGATAATATTGGAGGTCTTGTATTTGGATCAACAGTTGTGGCTAATCCAAGATTATTTTTTAATGGTTCTGGACCACAAGTTTTACCTGCTACACCAACAACAGATATTACAACTAGTTTAGCTGCAGATGGTAGCATCTTTACTAATGTAGGTGTTCCTGGAGCTAAAAGTACACATATAGATTTTAATGGATACGCTACTGCAAACCCTTACTTTGGTCGTATGGCTACAAGTTCAACAATTTCAATGTTAGAATATGCAATTGCACAAAACCCAACATTTTTTACACTGTCTGAAATTGGTGGGAATGATGTTTTAGGATATGCAACTACAGGTGGAGATGGATCAGACCCTATCACACCTACTGCAACTTTTGATGTAGTTTTTACTGATATGGTTAATCAATTAACTGCTGTTTGTCCTAACGGAGTTGTAACTAATGTGCCATACATAACCGACTTACCACACTTTACAACTGTACCGCATAACCCATTAGATCCTACAAACCCTAGCTTTGGACCACAAATACCATTATTAAACTCAATATTTGGAGCTTTAAACCCAATATTTAATGCAGTAGATCCAGCTAGAGCAATTGTATTTTCTGAAACATCAGCAAGTCCTGTTGTTATTAAAGATGAAAGTTTAGCAGATATTTCTGCAATCATAATTCAACAATTAAATGCAAGTCCAACCTTCCCAGGTTTTATAGCACAATTTGGTTTACCTGCATCCGCAGCACCATTAGTAGCAAATTTATTAGGTGCTACTTATGGACAATCAAGACAGGCTACTGAAGCTGATTTATTGGTATTACCTAGCTCTTCAATTATAGGAACAGTTAATACTGCCAATGTTGCAACTTTAATGGGACAGGGTTTACCACAAGCCTTAGCAGGACAATTCTCTGTAGAAGGTGTTAGTTTACCTTTGGCAGACAAATGGGTAGTATTACCATCAGAACAAGCTGAAATCAAAACTGCAACAGATGCCTACAACGCAACTATTGCAAGTGTAGCAAACTCTAAAGGTTTAGCTTTAGTAGATTTAAACGCTATTTTAAGTCAAGCCTCTGTAATGGGAGTAGAATTTGATGATTACAACTTATCAACAAGTCTAGTTACTGGTGGTTTAGTAAGTTTAGATGGTGTGCATTTAACAGCAAGAGGATACGCTTTAATGGCTAATAAATTTTTAGAAGCTATAGATGCAACTTACGGATCAAACTTTGTAGCTTCAGGTAATGTTGCTAAAGCAGAAGACTTTGGTGTAACATATTCTCCAGCACTACAATAAAAACAAAAATTATATAATTTATAAACACCTGTTATTCTGTGTTAAGATAGCAGGTGTTTTTTTATAGATAAAAAAGGAAATCCTCCTTTTTTTTTAAATTAAAACACCTATCTTTGCACGCGAAAACAGAAGGTGTTTTCTTTCAATTAAATACCATAATATTAAATAGATAAGTAATGTCAAAAGTTACAGGTAAAGTTGCTCAAATAGTAGGTCCAGTTATCGATGTAGAATTCGCTGCTGGTTCTGAACTACCAAAAATTTACGATTCATTAGAAATTATCAAGGCTGATGGTTCAAAATTAGTATTAGAAGTACAATCTCACATTGGTGAAGACACTGTACGTACAATCGCTATGGATTCTTCAGATGGTCTTAGTAGAGGAACAGAAGTTATTGCTACTGGTGCTCCAATACAAATGCCAATTGGTGGAGATGTTTACGGACGTCTATTTAACGTGATTGGAGATGCAATTGATGGTTTAGGAGAACTACCTAAAGCAGGAGATGCAGGATTACCAATACACAGATCTGCTCCAAAATTTGAAGATTTATCAACATCTACAGAAGTATTATTTACAGGTATTAAAGTAATTGACTTAATTGAGCCTTACGCAAAAGGAGGTAAAATTGGATTATTTGGTGGTGCAGGAGTTGGAAAAACAGTATTAATCCAAGAGTTAATTAACAATATTGCAAAAGGACACGGTGGATTATCTGTTTTTGCAGGAGTTGGAGAAAGAACACGTGAAGGTAACGATTTACTTCGTGAGATGTTAGAGTCAGGAATTATCAAGTATGGTGATGACTTTATGCATTCTATGGAAGAAGGTGGATGGGATCTTCAAAAAGTGGATAAAAATATAATGAAAGAGTCTAAGGCTACTTTCGTATTTGGACAAATGAATGAGCCACCTGGAGCTCGTGCTCGTGTAGCACTTTCAGGATTAACTATAGCAGAATACTTCCGTGATGGAGCTGGAGAAGGACAAGGAAAAGATGTACTTTTCTTTGTTGATAATATCTTCCGTTTTACACAAGCTGGATCTGAGGTGTCTGCATTATTAGGTCGTATGCCTTCTGCAGTAGGTTACCAACCAACATTAGCAACCGAAATGGGTGCAATGCAAGAGCGTATTACATCAACTAAAAGAGGTTCTATTACATCTGTACAAGCGGTATATGTACCTGCGGATGATTTAACGGATCCTGCACCAGCAACAACGTTTGCTCACTTAGATGCTACAACAGTATTATCTCGTAAAATTGCAGAGCTTGGTATTTATCCAGCGGTAGATCCATTAGATTCTACTTCTAGAATTTTAACAGCAGACATTTTAGGTGATGAGCACTACAACTGTGCACAACGTGTTAAAGAGTTATTACAACGTTATAAAGAATTGCAAGATATTATCGCCATTTTAGGTATGGAGGAATTATCTGAAGAGGATAAAATGGCTGTAGGTAGAGCAAGACGTGTACAACGTTTCTTATCTCAACCATTCCACGTAGCTGAACAGTTTACAGGTCTTAAAGGTGTTTTAGTAGACATTAAAGAAACTATTAAAGGATTTAATATGATTATGGATGGTGGTTTAGATCACTTACCAGAAGCTGCATTTAACCTTAAAGGATCTATTGAAGAAGCTATTGAAGCAGGAGAAAAAATGCTTGCTGAAGCTTAATCTAAAAAATTAAAAACATGCATTTAGAAATTGTATCACCAGAAGCAACATTATTTAAAGGAGAAGTAACTAGCGTTACTGTTCCTGGAGTAAATGGTGACTTTGAGATGTTAAACAATCACGCACCAGTGGTGTCTTTATTAAAAGAAGGAACCGTTAAAATAGCTGGTAATATTGTACTAGATAAAGAAGTAGCAGATCGCTTTACAACAGGTGATAAAAACACAACTTTATTAAAAATAAACTCTGGTACACTTGAAATGAATGGAAACAAAGTAATAATATTGGCTGACTAATATTATTAAATCATAATAAAAAACGCGAAACATATGTTTCGCGTTTTTTTTGTTTTATACCTAAAAAAGAATTATACCTTTTTAATCACATTTGTAACTATTCCCCAAATTAAAAAATTATTATCCTCTGTAATTTTAATAATTGGATAATTGGGGTTTTCTGGTTGCAACCACACTTCATCTTTAGAGACTCTTAAACGTTTTACTGTAAATTCACCATCTAAAAAACAAACTGCAATTTTATTGTTAGAAGGCTCTAAACTACGATCAATAACCAATAAATCGTTATCATCTAATCCAGCTCCTATCATAGATTGACCACTTACTTTAGCATAAAAAGTAGCCTCTTTATTTTTTACAAGTTCTTCGTCTAATGATAAACGATGCTCTTTAAAATCCTCTGCAGGAGAAGGAAAACCTGCCGAAATTCCAGTATCAAAAAATTGTCCAGCTGCATTGTCTACAGCATCTGGTGTAAAGAAGGTTAAGCTTCCTGATTTATGTTTTATCATAACTGTTATTCTATTAGATATCTGCTTACTCGTTAAGGATTGAGCGGTCTGTCTGAGCTTCTCGCAGAGAGCAAGTAGCGAAAGCCTGACCCTTTGGGTAACGCCCTAAAAAATTAAGTTAGTAACGTATTTAATTCCTGTTTTTAAAGATAGGCATTACAGCACATAACCTACAACATTATTTTGCTACAATTACAATTTTATACATACCTAATTATTAATAAACCAAAATTTAACCAAAATAAAAATAACTGATTATTTTAATTATTGTAACAAAAATAAAGTTTTGGCTACCTATAGTTAAGAAGTTGAAATGTGGACCTTTAAATTTTGCCTAACAATTTCAAACACACTATATTCAATGTTTAAAACTAAAAATTATGTTAGAGTGGTTTAATGCCTTAGCGTGGTTTCCAAAAGTATTTTGGATGATCGCAATAATAGCTTCGTTTATTTTTATTGTTACCATTATCATGTCTTTTGCTGGTGGAGATACGGAAGATTTTGGAGATGTGAACGCAGATATTGATGGCGATACAGGCATTGGGTTTCAATTTATAACTTTTAAAAACCTTGTTGGTTTTTTTACCATTTTTGGTTGGTCAGGAATTGCATGCATCGACGCAGGATTATCTCAAACACTTACTATAATTATTGCAATAGGTTGCGGTTTAGTAATGATGGCAATAATGGCTGCCATGTTTTATTCTATGCGAAAACTTAGTGATAGCGGTACTTTAGATTATAACAATGCCTTGAACCAAATTGGAGAAGTCTATTTAACGGTTGGCGCCAACCGATCTAAAATAGGAAAAGCACATGTTAGAATACAAGGTGCTTTACGCGAATTAGAAGCTCTAACAGATAATCCGTCAGACTTAAAAACAGGAACTGTAATAAAGGTCAAAGAAGTGACTTCCAACGGAATATTAATTATTGAAAAACTGAACAACTAAATAAACCTATGACTTTACAAATCACCCAAGACTCCTTAAATTTAGGATTCCCGGTAGCTATTATTGCTGCTGTACTATTTATTTTCTTATTTTTTATTGTTTTAATAAGACGTTACAAACGCTGTCCTTCTGACCGTATACTTGTGGTTTATGGTAAAGTTGGAGGTGGACAATCTGCCAAATGTATACATGGTGGTGCTGCCTTTATTTTACCAGTAATACAAGATTATCAATTTTTAGATTTAACACCAATATCAATTGAGGTTAATCTAGTCAACGCTCTATCAAAACAAAACATCCGTGTTAATGTACCCTCAAGATTTACTATTGGTGTGTCTACAGAGCCAGGTATTATGCAAAATGCTGCCGAACGTTTATTAGGATTAAACCAAGATAATATACAAGAATTGGCACAAGAAATAATTTTTGGTCAACTGCGTTTAGTTGTTGCTTCTATGGATATTGAAGAAATTAATAGTGATAGAGATAAATTTTTAACTAATATTTCTGAAAGTGTTGAGTCTGAATTAAAGAAAGTAGGTCTTAAACTTATTAACGTTAACATTACGGATATTGTTGATGAGTCTGGTTATATTGAGGCTTTAGGAAAAGAAGCAGCCGCACATGCCATAAATGCTGCACGTAAATCTGTAGCCGAAAAAAACAGAGATGGATCCATTGGAGAAGCTAATGCTGTACAAGACGAAAGAACGCAAGTTGCAGCAGCTAATGCACAAGCTGTAGAAGGAGAAAATACCGCTAAAATAGCAGTAGCAAACTCAGACTCTTTACGTCGTCAACGTGAAGCTGAAGCTGGACGTGTCGCTGTAGCATCAGAGAAAGTACAAACTGCCAAAGCGCTAGAAGAATCTTATGCTGCTGAGCAAGTTGCAGAATCTGCTAGAGCGGAGCGCGAGCGATCATCTCAAATGGCAGATATTATTGTCCCTGCTGAAATTGATAAACGTAAAGTTGAAATTGATGCCGAAGCTAGAGCTGAAAATATTAGAAGAATTGCAAAAGGGGAAGCGGATGCTATTTTATTTAAGGCACAAGCCGAAGCACAAGGTCAATTTGAAATTTTAACCAAGCAAGCTGCGGGTATGGAACAAATTGTAAAGGCTGCAGGAAACAACTCTAAAGACGCTGTACTATTACTAATTGCTGATAAGTTACCAGAATTAGTTAAAACGCAAGCAGAAGCTATTAAAAATATTAAAATTGACAAGGTTACGGTTTGGGAGAATGGCGGAAGTGGTGACGATGGAAAATCGTCTACTGCTAACTTCTTATCTGGAATGTACAAATCTGTCCCACCTTTACAAGACATGTTTAATATGGCCGGAATGGACTTACCAGAATATTTAAAAGGAAAAGATAAACCAAGTATTGAAGAAGCTACAATAGAGGATAGTAAGACCGAATAACTTTACTATTAAATTATAAATAAAAAACCTCACCGATTTTATATCAGTGAGGTTTTTTTAGTCTTCAATATATTCTAAAATATCTGCAGGCTGGCAGTCTAATGCTTTACAAATAGCTTCCAAAGTAGAAAAACGTATAGCTTTAGCTTTACCTGTTTTAAGTATGGATAGATTAGCTGTGGTTATACCAACAATTTCAGCCAACTCGTTACTTTTCATGTTTCGCTTTTCTAGCATTATGTCAAGATTTACTATTATGGACATAGGCTATATAGTTAAATCGTTTTCTTGTTTTGTATACTTAGCGACCTTAAACACTTCACTTAGCACCATAAAAAATAACCCAAAACAAAGCATTATTAAAAAAGAACTAAAACCAATTTCAAGTTCTACTTTCTGTTTTTACAAAATTTTATAAATAAAAGTTGGAACACCTTGTAAAAAAGCAGCGACCACTAACCAAATACCAATGTTATTTAGATTGTAAATTACAACATTGTCAAATAAATTAACTTTAGTAAAATACCTCAACACCTTTTTAAATAAAAACACACAATACATTAAAATTAAATAAGAGCACATTAAGGTTATTAAAATAGCTTTGCTTAGACCATCAAAACTTGTAACCTCAATATTATTTATTTTAATAGGAAACCCTTCCAAACTATTATCAAATATTACAAAGCCAATAAAAATAAATAACACAGGAATTAATGGAAGTGAGATTATCCAAAAAAAGTCTACTATAACTTTTAAAATACTTAATTTTTTCATTATTATTATCGTTTAACAATAACAAATATAATAAAATTATCGAAAAACAATAATAATATTTATAAAATAGATTATTCTTTACTTTAATTTCATTTTAAAAATGAAACAACACGTCGTATATTTAACAAAAACATCAAATCAATAGTCTATGTCTCAAACCTTTAAAACTATAGCTAAATTCCAGTACTCATCAGAAGCCCAAATAATAAAGGGAAGGTTAGAGTCTGAAGGTATTGAAGTCTTTTTAAGTGACAATATTACTATTGACACAGACCCATTGGTTAGCAATGCAATAGGTGGTGTTAAATTAAAAGTTTTGGCTACAGATGCTATGCAAGCACAGCACATATTAGAGAGTATTAATAAATACTCTATTGATGATGAAGGCAAAGCAATACACTGTCCAAATTGTAATAGTACAGAAGTACAATTGTTTTCTACAATTACAAGTTTAAAATCTTTTTTCGCATTTATATTCGGGTTTATCTCTGGTACACTTCCCTTCTATTCAAAAGATAAATACAGATGTGCTAATTGTAACACGGAATTTGATATTAAATAGATTTTTTTTAAATGAAATATACCGTAGACTACATTAAAAAAGTACCAATATGGAAAACCATCCTTGGTATTACAATTGCAATACTGTGTTTGTACATTGTATTTTCAGGTCTTATATATGGCATTGTACCTATAGCATTTAGCATTTTATTATTACAAACGGAGGGCTGTCAAATAGATTTAAAATCAAATACCTACAGAAAAACTTACTCCATTTTAGGTCTTAACTTTGGTAAATGGCTACCGCTTCCAAAAATAGATTATGTTTCTGTTTTTTCAACTAACTTAACCACAGCGGTTTGGGTTAGCACAGCATCCACAAACATTACAGAAAACATTTATGCTATCAATCTTTTTTGCACAAATAATAAAAAAATTGAAGCTAGCACTACACAAAATAAAAAAGAAGCCTTTAACCTTGCCTTACTACTTGCAGATGCCTTAAACGCCAACATGCTTGATGCAACCAAAGCAGGCGACTTTAAGTGGATGGATAAAAAGCAGTACAAAGATCATGGTACAAAAGTTTATACAGATTAATTAATCGATGGATGCCTTAGCGCCTCAAAACAACGCTTTAAAATATTAACAATGGTTTCAATTTCAGTCTCGTTTAAATGCCCAAAACCAAAACGTATAGCACAAACCGTTTTGCTTTGATACAATATGGTTTTTGGTAAAAATAAATCGTACGTTTTTGCTTTTTCAGCTAATTTTATAAGTGATATACGAGGCTTAAAATTTATCCAAACCGCTAAACCTCCTGTAGGAACTTGCCAAGTAGCATCATCTTTAAAATGAGTCATTAAACAAGCACATAAATAATCACGTCGTTGCTTGTAAATAGTTATGTTTTTTTTAATTAACCTATGTATTTCGCCTTCAGATATTAATTCTGTCAGGATTTGCTTCTGAATTAAATCGCCTTGTTTGTCCAGAATTTGTAGGTAATTTTTAGCTTCATTTATAATGTTTTCTGGAGCCACTACAAACCCTATTTGAAAACTAGGAAAAAAAGACTGCCCTAAACGCCCTAAGTATATAACCACACCTTCTACATCTGCACTAGCCATAGGTAACATTGCTGATCCTTCAAACTGAAAGTCGTAATCAAAATCATCTTCAATTATAGCAAAATTATAGGCTTTAGCTAATTGCAATAATTTTAAACGTCGCTCTGCTGTCAATGTCACTGTTGTTGGATATTGTCTATGTGCACACACATACACGCATCTAATACTATTTTTAGTAAAGTTTTTTTCGATAAAATCCACATCAATACCATGTGCATCTACAGGAATAGTAATTAAATTTGCACCTGCTTGCTGAAAAATCATATTAGATTTATAATGACTTAAATTACCAACAAGCACAACATCTTTTTGCTGTATTAATAGTTGAGAAATGATATATAAACTCATTTCTGTACTACGTGTACTTACAATATTATTAGGCTTGATATAAAAACCTCGCGTCGCGTTTAGATAATTACACAACTGAATATTAAAAGTTGTGTAGGATTGCTCTTGGGTTTGATTCCATTTAGATATTAAGGAAGTGCGCTTCATGGAAGCACTATACCATTTAGAAAATTGATAAGTTGGATGCAATCTTAAATCAGGTTGCCCATCGTTAACCACATAATTACTAACTGAAAACTCTTCAGTTGACGCCAAATTAAAAGACGACTGAAACCTAAATCCAGCAACCTCTGGATACGTTTTTAATTGCTCCACACCTTGCAAAACACCTTTTATAGTTGCAGTCTTACGTTCTGGCATTAAAACAAAAGTACCTTTATTAGCTATAATATCCACCCAACCTTGTGAGGCTAACTCGTCATAAACAGCAACAGCAGTGTTTCTATTTATACTAAATAAGTTACTAAATTTTCGTGTTCCTGGTAATGCTGTTCCTTCTTGTAAATAACCACGTTGGATAGCATTTATCATTTGTTGTGCTATCTGAATATAAATCGAAGTGTTTGGCGATTTTTCAAAATGAATTAACGTTTGTAATATATCTTCAACCGGACTACTCATTGTTTTAAAACTGGACTACTTTAGTGATCCGGAAAGTTACGAATTTTGCATCGCAAAAAATGCGAATATATTTTATTATGAAATTTACTTACTTATTTACTTTAATTGGGCTATTATCTTTAACATCTTATGCTCAAGATTTAGAGCAACAACAGCAATTAGACTCGGTTATAATTACATCCTCTAGAATTGAGCTTCCTTTTAAGGAAAACTCAAGAACTATTACTGTTATTTCGTCTTCAGACATAAAAAATAGTGCAGCAACCAATGTTGCAGATCTATTACAACAAGTTGCAGGAGTAGACATTAGACGTCGTGGGACTGCTGGTAGTCAAGCCGATTTATATATTAGAGGTGGTGGTTTTGACCAAACATTATTATTAATTGATGGTATAAAAATGGACGATGCACAAACTGGTCACCACACCATGAACGCAGCCTTACCTATTGAGGTTATTGAACGTATCGAGATTATAAAAGGTCCTGCTGCTAGAGTATTTGGTCAAAACGCATTTACAGGAGCAATAAATATTGTAACTAAAACTAATTTAAACAATTCGGTTTCGGCAAATTTAGAAACTGGTTCTTTTGGTCAATTAAATGCAGGTGTTACTGTTGGCACAGAATTGGACAACTCGTCACACATTATTCACGTTGGTAAAATGACATCTGAGGGTTACCGAAACAACTCAGACTACGACAATACTAACTACTTTATAAAAAGTGTATTTAACAAAAAAGCGCAAGCTATAGAGATGATTACAACTTTTTCTGACCGTAAATTTGGAGCAGAAAACTTTTACACGACCAATCCAGCTTTTAATGAATATGAAGAAACTAAAAACAGTTTAATTGGATTTACAACAACTTTTAATACAGAAAAACTTAAAATTAAACCTCGTATTTATTGGAAACGTAACGAAGATTTATTTTTACTAAAACGTGAGGATCCTTCATTTTTTAGAAACCTTCACATTACTGACAAAATGGGAGCAGAAGTAAATGCATCTTATACATCAACAGCTGGTGTTACTGGTTTTGGTGTTGATGTTTCTAAAATATATATTAGAAGTAATAATTTAGGGAATCGTAATCGATTTATGACTAACCTATTTTTAGAACACCAATTTAAATTCCTAGAGGATAAACTAGATATCACTCCAGGAATTGCAGTAACATACTTTTCAGATTTTAAATTTCATGCCTTTCCTGGATTAGATCTTGGCTACCAAGTTAACGACAATATAAAGCTTTACGGAAACATTGGTTATACTTACCGTATCCCAACCTATACAGACCTATTTTATAATGATTTCAGAACCTCTGGAAATGCTAATTTAGAGCCTGAAGAAGCGTTTGCACAAGAGCTTGGTATAAAATACAACACTAATAATTTTTCCGGAACGATAGCTTTATTTAACAGAGATGCAAAAAACCTTATAGATTTTATTAGGCCTAATGCTACTGAAACTATTTATACAGCGACCAATATTGCAGAAGTTAATACCAAAGGGTTTGAAGTAGATGCCTCTTACAATTTTAAAATTTCAGATTATAATCAATCCTTAGCTATTGGATACACCTTTTTAGAAGATGATATTTTAGATCAAAATAAAGAATTATCACGATACTCTTTAAACACTTTAAAGCATCATTACACAACACGCTTAAGCACGCAATTATTTAAAAATGTTAGACAAAACATCGTCTATAAACATGCCGAACGTACAACAGGACAAAGCTATAATGTTTGGGATGCCTCTTTAATTTTAACTGTTAAACAATTAGAGTTTACAGCTACTGCAAGTAATATTTTTGATGCAGATTATATCGAAACTGGTTTTACACCAATGCCTCCAAGTAACGTGTTATTTGGTATGCGTTTTAACTTTAACTAAAGTGTAACACAAACATTTACACTTTTTTTGGTAACGTTTTATTAACTTTGAACCCTAATTTTAAAAATTTGAGTTTAAACCTTCAAGACATACCAAGAGTTAAAACAATAACAAAACAGGAATTTATTAAAAACTATTTTAAGCCTCAAAAACCTGTTGTTATTGAGCAGTTTATAACAGATTGGCCTGCATATTCTAAATGGAATTTAGAGTATATTAAAACAGTTGCTGGAGACAAAACAGTCCCTTTATATGACGACAGACCAGTTGACCATAAAGATGGGTTTAATGAGCCACACGCTAAAATGAAAATGAGTGACTATGTTGATTTGCTTAAACGCGAGCCAACAAAATTTAGAATATTTTTATGGAATATTTTAAAAGAAGTCCCTCAGCTTCAAAAGGATTTTAGCTTTCCAGACTTTGGTTTAAGACTAATGAAGGGATTGCCTATGCTTTTTTTTGGAGGTCGCGACAGCTACACCTTCATGCATTATGATATAGATTTAGCAAATATTTTTCACTTTCATTTTGAAGGCGAAAAACAAGTTATTTTATTTGATCAACAACAAAACAAGCATTTATATAAAGTCCCATTTGCTTTAATTACACGAGAAGATATAGATTTTTCTAATCCAGATTTTGCAAAATGGCCTGCTTTAAAAAATGCTAAAGGTTGGCAATGTCAATTAAACCATGGTGAAGTTTTATACATGCCAGAAGGCTATTGGCATTACATGCGCTACATAACACCAGGTTTTTCCATGAGCCTACGTGCAATAGCCAGAAATCCAAAAAATTTAAGTAAAGCAGTATACAATGTCTTTATAATGCGTAATTTTGACAACTTAATGCGACGTATTAAAGGTCAAAAATGGATTAATTGGAAAAACAATAAAGCCATTGTTAATACAAACAAAAACTTTAAAGCAAATTAAAATGAAAAGAGGATTACTTTTATTAGCTGTATTACTAACTATAGGATTAGTAAACGCTCAGTCTTTTGAAGGAAAAGGCGATCAAAAATTACAAATCGGAGCAAACTTTCAGGATAACGTTAACGGTATTACTGTAACTTACGACTATGGTTTAGGCGAAAACATATCTGTTGGAGTAGTAACTGGTTACGCATTAAACTTAAATAATGGTTTAAGTGCAGATTTTGAAGATCGAGTAGAGATTGAAGGTCGTTTTAATGCTAACTTAGGTAGCGTTTTAAACATTAGTGATAATTTTGATTTATATCCTGGTATTAGCTTAAGTTTAAAAAACTTTGGTGGACATTTAGGAATGCGTTACTTTTTCTCTAGTGGTTTTGGAATATTTTCAGAATTTGGAACAACGTTTGCCAAATACAATTCGGATATTTTAACTCCTGCTGAAAAAATTCATAATCAATTTACCGTAAATGTTGGTGCTGTTTTCAACTTATAGCACTTAAAATTACATCATAAAAAAACCTTTTAGTGTCATACATTAAAAGGTTTTTTTATGTCCTATTTTATCAATTCATTGGCTTTATCATAAACCAAATGATTTTCCCACCCACGATACAATAAATAGTCAATAAGCTTCTTCTTTTTCTTGTATTTGTCGGTCTCTTTTAAAGTTTGTGCTTTTTTTTCGGCTAAATCATTAAAAACTTCGATGTACTCCGCTTCTTCAATTTCTCTAAACGCCTGATTTACATTATATTTGGATATATCCTTTTTCTTTAATTCGAGTAATAGTCGACGACGACCCCATTTTTTGATTCTAAACTTACCTCGAACAAAAGATTTAGCAAAACGTTCTTCATTAAGAAAATTATGGTCCATAAGGTGTACAATTATAATATCTGTTGCTTCAGGTATCATATGCATACTTTTTAGTTTTTGTCTAACCTCTTGGTGACAACGTTCTTGATACGCACAATAATGCTCTAGCTTTTTTTTAGCTTCGTCTACAGTAAAAGTATTAGTAATGTTCATGTGCTAAAAATAACATTATAATAATAAACTTTAAAGATTAAATTAATGGTGCGTTATTATGTTTGTAAAACAACTTAACTAACTGATTGACCAATTTCCCTGATTATGAAAAAAAATCTACTCTCTATATTACTGCTATTTTCAATCACTTTTACTTTTAGTCAAACAACAATTGGCCTGCAAGATTTTGATGGTGGTTTACCCACTTTAAATTACACAAATTCAGCAGGAACAACAATAATTGGCTCAGGGCTTTTCCCTAATACACCAAACTACGTTTCTGCAACTACTGGTTTTGGCATTAATAACACAACGGGAACAATAGAGTTTTCTCCTGTGGACGCTTCAACTTATTCTAATATTGACTTTAGTGTTAGATTAGCATCATTTGCAGGCACTTCAGGTAATGGTGCAGATGGTTCAGATTATGTAATAATTTCCATCAGTACTGATGGTGGGACAACCTACTCCGATGAATTAGAAATTAACGGAAATAACAACGCTAAATGGGGATTTAGTGGCACTAACGCAGGAACAGGTATTGCATCTATTAATTACGATGGAAACAATACTACCACAGTATTTAATCCAGCTACTGGAGGATACAGTATTGCAGATGGTTATAGTTATTTATCAATCACAAATCTACCGAGCTCATCAAATCTTAGAATAAAAATTGAAATGTCTAATAACTCGAATAACGAAACTTGGGTTATAGATGATGTTTTAATAGAAGGAGATGCCCCTACAGGACCAACAATTGTATTAAATCCAACAGCTTTAACAGGATTAGATTATTCCCTTGGAGCAGGTCCATCTACAGAGCAAACGTTTACTGCTGAAGGTTTTTTACTAACCTCCAATTTACTACTTACTGCACCAACTAATTATGAAATTTCAACAACTTCAGGTTCCGGTTTTGGCGCTACAGTAAGCTTAGTTCCAACAACAGGAACAGTCGCTTCTACCACAATTTACACGCGCTTAGCTGCTGGTTTGACAGTTAACACATATACTGGAGATATAACAGCTACAAGCGCATTGGCAACTAATAAAACTGTTGCACTATCTGGAGACGTTTTAGCTCCTTTAGCAGATGTTGTTATTACTGAATTATCTTACAACTCTTCTGGTGGTGATGATGAGTGGATAGAAATATGTAATTTGTCTGGAATCGCGCAAGATTTAAACAGCTATATTGTAGATAACGGAAGTGTATTGTTTACTTTTCCTGCTGCTACAAGTATTGCAGCTGGTACGTGTATTACGGTATCACTAGGTAGTAATGGAGATGGATCATATAATAATG
This sequence comes from Olleya sp. UBA1516, assembly GCF_002323495.1. Lineage (NCBI taxonomy): Bacteria > Pseudomonadati > Bacteroidota > Flavobacteriia > Flavobacteriales > Flavobacteriaceae > Olleya > Olleya sp. UBA1516. The sequence goes on along the minus strand of NZ_DCQO01000005.1, from coordinate 78,075 downwards.
ATTGCCCTTTCATGTCAGATTATGGTGTAAGTGCTTCGATTAATAATACAAATAACCTTAATAATACAAGTGAGACTATTGTCCTATACGCTGCAAATGGAACATCTATTGTTGACTCAGTAGTGTTCAACAGTACTGATGGAGCAAATGGTAATGGCTCAACATTACATGTTATTGATGCTACTCTAGATAACTCTAATACTGGTAGTAACTGGCAAGAAGTTGCAACAGGTGGTTCACCTGGAGCAAACACTTTAATTTCTCCTTGTTCTATTCCAGAATTACAGCTAGTTGACACCTCTAATACAGACCAAGCTTGTGGTTACTCTATAGCTTTTGGATCGCAAGCCACAGGATTTAATACAGATATTACTTTTGATATTGATAATGATGGAACTTTAGATTTAGATATCGCTTCCTTAGTACTAAGTGGTACAGACGCAACTAGCTTTAGTATTGTCACACCTGCAACACCTTTTACTGTTACAGCAGGTAGTACGCAAACTGTAACTGTTAGATTTACGCCTACGACCATAGGTGTTAAAAACGCTACACTTACAATAAACAACAATGATGCAGATGAAGGTACTTGTACTATTTTACTACAAGGTACTGGTACTACACCAGAACAAGAGATTAATGTAGAAGGTAATCTGGGAGCCTTTCCAGATATTGCTAATGGAGATATTACACCAAGCAGCTTAGACAATACATTATTTGCTGCTCAAAACATAGGAAACTCTCAAACTAAGTCTTATAGAATTCAAAACATTGGAACAGCTAATTTAGATATTGCCAACATTGCTGTTGGAGGAATTAATCCAGGTGATTTTACCATAAGTTTAAACCCTGCACCTTTTACGGTCACACCAAATCAAAATCCACCAGGTCTTTTTGAAATAACATTTTCGCCTATGGCTTCTGGCACCAGAACTGCTACCATTACAATTACTAATAACGATTTAGACGAGAATCCTTTTACGTTTACAGTACAAGGTAATGGATTATGCAATCCTGGAAGTATAACAATAGTACCAACATCTGGTCCAGAAAACACTATTGTAACAATAACAGGTACAAATTTAACAACAGCAACAGCAACTGTAAGCGGACTAGCTGCTACAGTTAATAATCTATCTGCGACCACAATGGAGGTTACAATTCCTACAGGAGCAACATCAGGAATTATTGAAATCACAGATGATTTAGGTTGTCCTGCAAGTACACCATTTACATTAATTGATAATTCTGGAAGCTGTGGTAGTACTACAGGATTAATGATGACTGAAGTCTATGACAATTCATCAGGATCTTTAGGTTATGTTGAAATTTTTAACGGAACAGGAGCTACTGTCGATTTAACATTATATGAAATTAATCGTTTTGGTACATTAACCAGCACTACCAGTTCACACACTTATACATTCCCAGCCACAGGAACAGGAAGCACAATAGCTGATGGTCAAGTATTAGTAGGAAAGATCAGTACAGACACAGGAAGCGCACATGATTTTATCTTTGGTGGCTCTACAGCAGGATTTAATGACAACGATAGGCTTGAACTTACATTAGTAGCAACAGGCGTTGTTGTGGATGACTTCCATGACACTCTAGTTGGTGCAACAGGTTATGTCTATAGAAGAAATACTGACGTGGTTAGCCCAAATACAGCATTTGATGCTTCCGAATGGACAACAGCAACATCAGGTGACACAAGTAACTTAGGTACGTTTGTAATACTTACTAATACACCTACAATAACCTTACAGCCTCAAGACATAAATAATTGTAACGACGCTATTGTATTTACTACAGCAGCAACACCAGGAAACTCAGGAACGTTAACATATCAATGGTATTATAACGATACGGTTTCTAATGGATGGACTAGTGTAATTAGTTCATCTTTTGCTCCAGGAACAGTCACTGGAGAAACCTCAACCACATTATCAATCGCAGGAGCAGACCTACAAGATTACCAATTTTATTGCGAGGTGACTGAAGATGCATCTTGTAGTACTGCCACAAATGCAGCACGTATAAACGTAGGCACAACAACTTGGACTTTAGGCGCTTGGGACAATGGTACTCCAGACTTAAACACCAAAGTAATCATAAACGATAGTTATGACACTGCAACCTTTGGTAGTTTTAGCGCATGTTCTTTAACTATTAATAGCAATCCTTCTGGAACAGAATTTAGATTAACCGTAAATAATAACACTTACGTGGAAATTGAAAATGACGTTGTTGTTGACGGAGAATTATATATCGAAACACAAGGAAACTTTGTTCAGAATAACGATGCAGCAACATTTACGCTAAATACTGATGGATTATCTTTAGTTAACAAACGTACTACACCACTTAATAGTATTTATGAATACACTTATTGGAGTTCGCCAGTTGAAAATACTACCATTGGACAAGGTTTAGCTTTTGCTAATCCAAGTCGACGCTATGTATTTAATGCTGTTAACTTTTTAGATAATCTAACTGAAATCAATAACACCAATACTTTTACTCCTGGACCAGACGGAATTGATGACGATGGAAATGATTGGGCATTAATACCAGGAAGCACAGTAATGACTCCTGGTGTTGGATACATATCTATGCATTCGCCAATTGGTTTTTCTGTCGGCTCACAATACACTTACACTTTTGAAGGCGCATTTAATACCGGAATTATTACTAGCCCAATTGCTTATAATGGAGCAAATGGAGATGAAGACTGGAATTTAATTGGTAACCCTTATCCATCTGCAATAGATGCTAATGCATTTTTAACTAATAACGCTGCTTCTATACAAGGTGTCGCTTATTTATGGTCACACAATACACCTGCAAATGCAAATGCAAGCGGGAATCAAGGCGCAAATTTTAATAGTAGTGATTACGCCATCATTACAACTGGAAGTGGTAACACAGCAGGAGGAGATGGTATTATACCAACCAGTTATATACCATCTGGTCAAGCCTTTTTTGTACAAGGAGTTGCTAATAGTAGTGTAACGTTTAATAATAGTTTACGTACTGCGGATGCCACAAGTAATGACCAGTTTTTTAGATCTAGTAATACATTAAGCAACAGACTTTGGGTAAACCTAACCTCAGACACAGGTGTGTTTCATCAAATACTAGTAGCTTATGTAAATGGTGCAACAGATGGAAAAGACAGTAAAGCCTATGACGCTAACAAAACACTTTATAATAATAATGCTGCCGAAATATTTACTTCAGTTCCTGGTGATTCTGATAAACTAGCTATACAAGGTAAAGCTCCAGAGAGCTTAACTATAGACGAAGTTATACCTGTAGGATTTAATACAAATATTACAACAGCAACGGTATACACGTTCTCAATAGCACAACTAGAAGGAGACTTTTTATCCAACAACACCGTTTATTTAAAAGACAACTTATTGTCAAGTCTTCATAACTTATCAAATAGCGACTATAATTTCACATCAGAGACAGGCACCTTTAATGATAGGTTTGAAATTGTGTTTAAAGACTCAAGCCTTTCCATTGACGAAGAAACAAGTGTAACACAAAATATTTCGATAATCGAAAACAAAAATAACGATATAACATTTAGCTTAACAAGTCAAAACTTAACCATAAAGTCTATTAAAATATATGATGTTTTAGGTCGATTATTATATGATTTAAAAGGAAACTCTAATACTGAAACTTATAATCTTTCAAACCTAAGTCAAGCTTCCTACATCGCACATATACAATTAAGTGATGGCCAATTAATTTCTAAAAAAGCTATCAAACAGTAATTACAACTTACACTTTATCATAGAAAAAAGAACTTCAACTAATAAAGTTGGAGTTTTTTGTTCTAAAAAAGTTTACAAACTATATTTAGCTTGCTATAATCTTTTTAAAAAACCCTCAATGCAAGTTAAATCTTTACATTTAATAGTATGCTTACTTACCGTTTCATTCTGTTTATCACAAACTAAAATCGCCGAATTAAATTTTGAAACTCCTGGTGGCTACACGACTAATATTACCGAATTTACAGACAATGGTCGCGACTACTTTTTAAGAACAGACGGAACAGACTTTAACCATGGTCCAAATGGAGTCTTATTTAATAATTTACAAGGAGGCTTTTACTTTGCAGCACAAGACACAGATGGTGAAGGTGCACCTTTACCTGCTAGACTGTTTATTGAAAATATAGACATAAGTAATTATACAAACTTAGAATTTAGAGTACACTTAGCGGAAGACGACCAAACTACTAACGGTGGAACTAGAACAGAACATTGGGATAATAATGACAGTGTAAGATTTACTTACAATATTGATAATAGCGGAACCAACTCTGATTTATTATGGATAGAAAATGATAATGGTGGCGCAAACAGAGCGCCTTTAATAGATACTGATTTTGATGGTATTGGTGATGGTGTAGCAATTACAGATACTTTTACACAACATACTAGACCCATTACCGGAACTGGTAACCTTTTGGATATTAGTATTAGATTTAGACTTAATCAAGGTCAAGAGGATATAGCTATAGATAACATTGAGATTTGGGGAACTCAAAATTGCACCTCAACTGTAACTTGGGATGGCACAAATTGGCTACCAACAACTCCAAACAGATCTACCACTGCTATTTTGGCTAGCAACTATAACACTAGTACTGTTGGTCAACCTAGTTTTACTGCTTGTAGCCTAGTTATAAATCCTGGAGTTAATCTTACCGTTTCATCTAATGAGTATGTCCAAATTATTACAGATGTAACAAATAATGGTCGTATAGCTATTCAAAATACAGGCTCTTTTGTACAAGTAGACAACTCTGCAACTTATGATGATACAGGCAGTTCCTTTTTTACAACAGATAATGCAGCTGTAGTAGAAAGAAATACGTCCTTTATTAATCAATGGTATGAATACACCTATTGGAGTTCTCCTGTTGCTAACGAAACTTTTGGCAACGCCTTGTTTCAATCTAGTCAATATAGACGATTTGAATTTAACGCAGCAAACTTTGTTGACTCACAATACGAAACAAATAATGATAACACCTTAGTTAATGGTCCAGGAATAGATGACATCGATGACAATGGAGATGTTTGGTTTTTAAAAGGATCTAGCGATTTAATGGCTCCTGGCGTTGGCTATACTGCTACACATTCTCAAGACGCTTTCATTTTTGGAGCTGGTAGTTATAGCTATTCATTTAGAGGTACTTTAAATAATGGAAATATAACGGTTCCTGTTGAGAGAAATGATACCGAAACAAATGACACCAACTGGAATTTAATAGGAAATCCATATCCTTCTGCTATTGATGTTGATTTATTTTTTGCAGAAAACAATTACCTATCTAATCCAACCAATGGTAAACTTGATGGCGAATTATATTTATGGTCACACGCAACAGCTCCTGATGGTACAGCTAATGGTAATCAAGCCTTAAATTTTTCGTTTAGTGACTATGCTAGAATTAATGGAACAGCAGAACTTGCTGGTGGAGACGGAATAACACCTACTAGACACATACCTTCTGGTCAAGGTTTTTTTGTAACATATTCAGACAATCCTGCATCTACAACTGGTACTGTTACTTTTAATAATGCCATGCGTGTTACAAATAATAACACTCAGTTTTTTAGAGCATCCAATACAAATTCAGCTACAGCTACAATTACAAATAACAAATTATGGTTAAATATGACAACAGATACAGGTTTGTTTAACCAAACAGTTATTGGTTATGTTCCTGGTGCAACTGCTGCCAATGATGGAGCATATTACGATGCTAAAAAAAATGGTGCAACCATTGCTGATTTTTCATTTTACTCAGTATTACCAAGTGACTCAAAAAAATTAGCAATTCAAGGTAAATCACCAAGCGATTTAGATTTAAACGAAACTATAAACCTAGGTTTTTTCAATAACATTAATACACCAACAATTTATACTATATCTATTAATCAGTTTCAAGGTGAATTTTTATCAAACAACACGATTTACTTAAAAGATAATCTTACTAACACTTATCAAGATTTAAATGCAGGAGATTATTCATTTACTGCAGAAGCAGGTGAATTTAATAATAGATTTGAAATTGTATTTAATCAACCTAGTTTATCTGTTAACGAAACACTTATTACATCTGAGAATTTAATTATTTACGAAGACCAGAATGATACTGTGACGTTTTCATTAAACAACAAAGACCTGACCATAAAATCTATAAAAATTTATGATATGTTGGGTAGATTGTTATACAATTTAAAAGGAGAAAATAACACCGAAACTTACAACCTTACAAATCTTAATCCAACTGCTTATATTGCACAAATTGAATTAAGTAATGGCATAATACTTAGTAAAAAAGCTTTAAAAAAATAAACTATAAAAAAACCTCAATATTTACATTGAGGTTTTTTTTGTTATAATGTGTATTGTAAGGAGACTATCAGGTTCCTACCTGGAGCCGCAATCCCTGAAGAATACGTTTTGTAGCGTTGATCTGTAATATTCTCTAAAGCAGCAGACACCACTACAGCATCACCAATTTCGTATTGCGTTCTTAAATTTAAAGTGTACCAAGATGGTGAGTAAGGCTTACCATTTTGATCCAATGCGTATATGTAATCTTTTTCAGCTTCTGAAGGTGCTAATTGGTCAAATGACAACGCATTATTATAATTAACAAAACCGTCTACTTTAACCTTATTTTTTTGCCATACTAAATGTGTGTTTCCAAAATTAGGCACAACATGTCTAACTGGTACTTCTACACCATCTGTTTCCTCTGTACCACCAATAATATTGTATTGGGATGTTAATTTAAAAGCATCCGAAAAATTAACTTGCGCTCCAACTTCAAAACCATATATCCAAGATTTAGAAGCGTTTTGCATAGATTGCACATTACTTAGCTCGCCATCATAGATAATCTGTGATTCACCATTTAAAGTACCATCTCTTCTAACCAAAGCATTATCCAAATAAGTATAATATGTTGCCATATCAAAAATAACCACTTTGTCAAAATTTAACTTTAAACCTAACTCTCCACTATAGGCATATTCTGGGTCTAAATCATCATTTGGCACTACAACAGATCCTGGTTCTGAGTCAAATACCTTTCCTGTATCATCAACATTTGGTGCTCTAAAAGCAGAGGACAAGTTAAATTTCCATTGTAATGTTTCATTAGGCACAAACGTTACACCTGCAGTCCCAGTTAAAGCATTTGCGGTATTATTAGATTCTGAAAATGGTAAATCTAAAAACTGGTTATTATCTGTAAAATCTACCTTTTGGATTACCGTATTATATCTTAAACCTGTCTGAAAAACAAACTTTTTAGTTGGTCTAAATTTGTAGCTAGCATAAAGAGCTGCACTTTGCCAAGTGGCACCATCTGGATAACGAGACACTGTGTTTAAAGTAGTATTATTCTCTACGTTTTCAGTAAAACCAATTGATCCTACTTTATTGTATACATATTCAAAACCATAAAATATTTTTGATGTCGTGCTTAGTTCTTTTTCAAAATCTATATTAAACGAAACCGCATCCACAGACTCCTCTCTAACATTTCTATCAGTATCCTGAAAATCTCTATCCATTCGACTTTCTTGAAAATTTTGATAAGCTAAAGTTGTTTTTATGTTGTCATAAAACGTTGCATTACTGCTTCTTTTTGTAACGCTTAAATTAGACATAAACCATTTTTGTGGTCCATAATTCCATTCTGCAGATCTTAAATCATCACCTCTATAACGTATCAACCTATCATATCTTGAGTAATCAGAGGTTGTGGTATAGAACAATCCTAAATCAAAATCTAAATCATCGTTAGCTTTATAACTAACCTTTTGCATAACATTAATTTGATCATAACCTGTTGTTTTCTGAATTTTGGGATTATCATTAGGTACTACAACATCATGATTATTATTTGTCACTACAAACTCTGGTCTTAGATATTCTGAAGGACCATGACTACCCATTCTTAAATCTCCAAAATCCGTGTAACTAACATTAGTTAAAAACGCCCAATTTTTCAGACCAAAATTTAAATCAATATGTCCCGTTTTTTCTTTACTAGCAGTGGCATAACGCATCAATACATTACTTTTTACGTTAAGCGTATCTGTATAAGAAAACTCAGGTTTTTTAGTATAAAAACTCATTACACCACCAATTGCATCACTACCATAAATAATAGAACCTGCACCTAAAGTTACCTCTGTATTTTGAATAGATAAAGGATCTATAGAAATAACATTTTGAAGATTTCCACCTCTAAAAATAGCGTTATTCATTCTTACTCCATCCACAGTAATTAGTAATCTGTTGGTAGAAAAACCTCTTATCATTGGACTACCACCTCCTAATTGACTTTTTTGTATATATACTTGACCTGTTCCCTCTAATAAATCTGCACTAGTCTGAGGATTAGTAAAGCTTATATCCTTGGCATTTATGGTAGCTATTGTTTTAGGAATCTCCCTTTTTGTTTGTCCAAAATTTGAGGCAGAAATAACAATTTCGTCCAAACCTTGTTCATTAGACTCAAGGAAGACTTTACTATTAGTAATATTACTTTTTTTAACTTGATGTATTGTGTGTGAAATATGCTGAAAGAATAGCACCTCTGAAGCATTAAAATTGCTTAAATCAGCCATACCATCTATATTAGTAATTTGACTTTTGGATTGACTTTTATTGTAAATAGCTACGCCTGCAATGGGTTGATTAGAGTCTATATCAATCACTGTAATTGATTGAGCAGACAAGGAAAGTGTAAAAAAAGTTATTAGTAATAAACTTAATAATAATTTCATATTTTTAATTAAAAACATCATTGAGGATTTGTAAAGATTTTGGTTTTTTAAAGTTGCCTAAATGTAGTTCAAAATAGACTAAAATTATAGTTAAAAATGATTGCCTCTGTTTTGCACTAATTTTAATGGTTTTTATATCATCAAATGTCATGCCTAACAACTGTTTTAATAGTGTTAAATTTTCGCCAGTAATGGCATATTTAGAATTGTTTTCATGCTGAAACTCGCCATCCATTAAATTAAAATATGAAGCTGTATCAATCTCTGTTTGATCTGGATAAAAACCAAGATACTTAGTTAAATCCAAAAGAAATAATAGATGAAAATTTGAATAACTATCATTAGCATCTAACCACTGTAATGTGATTTGTATATATCTATAAAGTGCATCATTTTGTTCTTCTTCTTGTAATGCCTGAGCTAAGATTTCTGCCAAAAACATTACAATTGCACTTTTTAATATATTTGTATGAAGTGAAGTATACAAAAAATCTGTTTTTACATCTTTTATATATTGCAGCGACCTATTAGACTTGTAGTCTGTGTTTAATTGGAGTTGAGATAACGATTGAAAGTAAGCTACTTTTTTATTTCCTTTTTTGGAGGATAAAACCCCTTTAAGCAAGTAACTAACCGCACCTTGTTTTTGAGTATAACACTTAACAATTAAGTCGTTATCTTTAAATCTAAGTTTTGAGAGAACAATAGCGTTTGTTGTTGTTAACATTATCTAACCACCATCACTTTTAACACTTTAGTTTCAAAGGTATCTAAATCGTTTAGCATGATTAGATAAACACCAGATGCCACAATATTTCCTCCTAAATTTTTACCATTCCAGAGTGCTGTACCACCATCTATTTCAAGGTTATAACCTTTAAATCTAGAGTTTGTTCTAGACTCTGCTTCTGCTACCAAATTGCCTTCAATATCAACAATTTTAATATTTACGTTTTCTGATATGTCTCTAATTTTAACCTTCTCGGTTAGGATATTAAAATTAGGTCGTACTGGATTTGGGTATACGTAAGCATCTTCTAAGGTACTTTTAGGTTTAGAGGCATCTGACTGAAAGGACACCATACCTTTGTCTGTAGCTATATATATAATACCGTTTACACTATCAATATCTACATCTAAAACATCGTTTGTAGGTAAAGGTGAATTATCTTTTGTAAAATGAAAGATGGTTTCTTGACCGTCTGACGAAAAATAATACAAACCTGTATCCAAAGTAGCAATCCATTTATTATTAGATCCATCTACCTCGATATCTGTTATGTATTGTTGAAATAATAACTCTCTAGCAATACCATCATCTAACACCACAATATTATCAACTTCTGGAGATCCTGACATAAATTGCTCTGTATTATACACAATTCTTAACCCTGAATCTGTACCACACCACAGTTGACCATTTCGATCAATTGCTATTGCTTTTACTCTAGGTGATGGCATATTCTGTTCTGCATCTACAACATGTTCAAAAATATAATTTCCTCCATTTTCATTAAACCCTACAAGGCCATATTGGTGTGTACCCATAAAAATATTATTATTAGAGTCAAATACGATAGAAGAAAAACCATTATTACTCGTAGCTGGATTCATTAAATCCAAAAAGCTATATGAAGTCCACTCACCATCCTTGTACTTATTTAAAGGTGCATCATATCTTGCATTTAACACCCAATAAGTTCCGTTTTCATCAAAAGTTGAGGCAAAAACAAAGTGATTGTCTGTAAAAAAGGGTTGTATAGTACTGTTTTCTCCGTTAAAAAATTCCGTTGGCTCATTATTCTCCAAAGCTAAGACGCCATATACAGAAGAACTAATATATGCTAAGTTAGGATTAAATGGATTAATAGATATATGAGAAAAAGACCATGGAAAAGCAGTAATTGGCTGAATAGAATCGTAGGTAATATTTTGCCAAGCATCATCAAAATAATGACTAATCCCAGATTTTCTAGTAGTAATTGCATAAGGATTATATGAAAAATCATAACCTCCATGTGTTCCATAAATATGACCTGCTAAAGTTTTTATTTTAAAAAACTTATTTAATAATGGACTGTCAGGATGTATTTCCTCTTGAATAGAGGTATCAGTAACATTTGTTTTTAACAAACCATAACCAGGTTTAGCTGTTGAAAGTGTTCCTTCAGTACCTACGTAAATCTGATTAGTCTCATCAATTACAGCACATGTGTACTTAGTAATATATTCTGGTATGTTTCCTACTTGTGCTAAATTTACAAATCCCTCTGGATTATATACATTAGCTTCTTTCTCTGTAGTAACAACTAATTGATTGTCAAAAGCTCTAATATCTACAATATTATTTGGGTAAGTTGCTTTAAGCTGAACACCACTAGTTGTATATTCATAAACACTTCTATTTGTTCTTGTCGCAAACAATTTATCACCAACTGCCTGTATACCTAACCAATAAAACCCTACTAAATGGTTCCATTCTTGATAATCTATTAAATTTGGATTTGACAATGCTCCACTTTTAATACCTATAGAGGTTGCTGCAAAAATTTTATCTTCAAAAATAGTGGTTTGCGAAACAACTATTTGCGTACCATTTGAACCAATATAATAAGTGTCACCAAACTCTAAATTATTTATATCGTAAACAGAAATTCCGTAATCTGTAGCAATATATGCTTTGCCATCAAAAACATTAAAATGATTAATTTTTTTATCACTAGGTGGAATTGTTGGCTTTTCAAGAATATCTACAACAGATAAAATAGTATTATCACTTTCTTTATAAATTTGAATTAAACCATTTTCAAAACCTAGTAGTATCAAACTACTGTCCTCTATATATTGTATAGCAGAAATAGTCTCTCCAGATAGCCCATTAATTGTAGAAAGTTTATCTATTACATTAGTGTTTTTGTCATAAATAAATACAGCATTTTCTGCAGCAGCAATAATTTTAGTGCTTCCTTGAGACACATCCTTAATGTCTAAATATGAGAAATGACCCTTCCAAGAGTCAGAAAAATCTTGCGCATTAGTCTTAACCACAAAAAGACAACTAAGCACTATAACAAACAGATTGAAAACTATTTTGATTTTAGACATTTATAAAAGTAAATTAATAAAACTCAAAAATACTATAATTTATTGTATTGTGTGTCTGTTTTATACAACAGAAAAACCCTTAGTTACATTAAGCAACTAAGGGGTTTTTATAAAAATTACAATAAAATCTTAAACGACTCCTTGTGCTAACATAGCGTCTGCAACTTTAACAAATCCAGCAACATTTGCTCCTTTAACATAATCTACGGTTCCATCTTTTTGAGTACCATATTTTACACAAGATGCATGTATATCATCCATGATTTGATTTAGTTTAGCATCTACTTCTTCTCTAGTCCAATTATAACGTAAAGAGTTTTGACTCATTTCTAAACCTGAAGTAGCAACTCCTCCTGCATTAGATGCTTTACCTGGAGAAAACAATACTTTAGCTTTTTGAAGCACTTCAATTGCTTCTGGTGTTGTTGGCATGTTTGCACCTTCTGCAACAGCAATAACATTATTATTTACCAAAGTTTCAGCTTCAGATTTGTCTAACTCATTTTGCGTAGCACATGGCATAGCAATATCACATTTAACACTCCAAGGTCTTTCTCCTTCATGGAAGGTTGCTGAGCTATACTTATCTACATATTCACTAATTCTACCTCTATTAACATTTTTGATTTCCATGATATATGCTAATTTATCTGCATCGATACCATCTTTATCATAAATATATCCAGAAGAATCTGACATAGTTACTACCTTACCTCCTAACTCGGTTGCTTTTTCACAAGCATATTGTGCAACATTTCCTGATCCAGAGATAACAACTGTCTTACCTTCAAATGAATCGTTTTTAGTTGCTAACATGTTTTTTGCAAAGTATACTGTACCATAACCAGTAGCTTCTGGTCTGATTAAAGATCCACCATAAGATAATCCTTTACCAGTTAATACTCCTGTAAATTCGTTTTTTAAACGTTTGTATTGTCCAAACATATATCCTATCTCACGTCCACCAACTCCTATATCTCCAGCTGGCACGTCTGTGTTTGCTCCAATATGTCTAAATAATTCTGTCATAAAAGATTGACAAAAACGCATGACCTCGTTATCGCTTTTTCCTTTAGGGTCAAAATCACTTCCTCCTTTTCCTCCACCCATTGGCAAAGTTGTAAGAGAGTTTTTGAATAATTGTTCAAATCCTAAGAATTTTAAAATACTTAGGTTTACTGATGGATGAAAACGTAATCCACCTTTGTATGGTCCAATTGCCGAGTTAAACTCAACTCTAAAAGCTCTGTTAACTTGTGTATTTCCTTTATCATCAATCCAAGGTACTCTAAAAATTATTGTGCGTTCTGGCTCTACCATACGCTCTAACAACATCTTACCTTGATATTTTGGATTTTCTTCTATAAACGGAATTACAGTTTCTGCAACTTCGTGTACTGCTTGTAAAAACTCTGGCTCATTGCCATTTTTTTGTTTTACTAAATCTAAAAATGCTTCAATTTTATCTTTCATTATGTAAATAATTACGATAGTGTTATACAATCCATAAAAATGTGATACAAAGATACATTATCTTTATTTGTACACCTATTTTTTTTTAATTTTCGCAAACGTTATAGTAGAATTACTAAATATTAAAATTTAAAATAAAAGACTACGTGTTATCTGTAAAATTTGTATGTTCGTCGTGATTTTATATATTTGCTTAATAAATAGCCTCTAAACCATAGCCTTATTATGTTTAACCTTAAACAATTGATACTAGTCATACTTATATTGTTAAGTACTAGTAACGCATTTTCTCAGTTAGGCTTCTCTCATGAAATTGGGATAATTACTGGACCTGTTGCTTTTAAATCTGATTTTGGAGAACGTAATGATTTTTCGACTAACTCTGGTAACACAGGTTTTGGTATTGGATTGGTGCATTATATTAATTTTGCTTATCAAGCAGATTGTAATTGCTACACTACAGACAATTACTTTAACGATCACTTTAAATTACGTACCGAAATTTCTTATAACAAGACTAAATTAGATCATCTTGGTTTATTTGTGCAACCAGAACAAACTAGTGCTGATGCAGATAGATTAAGAGCACACTCTGGTGAAGCCAATAACTTTGATATTGGAATGCAAATAGAGTATTTTCCGTTAAGCATTAGATCTTTTCAAGCGTTTGGTTACCGATTTGCTCCATTTGTTAGTTTAGGTGCGCATTATGTATCTTTTAATCCTAAAGTTAGTACGTCATACCTTGGCGAAGGTGATCCTGGAAATATTAATAACTTAAATAATTTTTATAACCCTTGGTCTAGACCTCCTTTAGAAAACCCTATTGACATTAGTGGTGGCAGCACTTGGTCTGTTGTATCTAGTATAGGTGTACGATATAAATTAAATACAATTTCTGACTTAATGTTAGACCTGAGAGGTCAATATTATTTTAACGATTGGATTGATGGTTTAAACCACCAGTTAGAATATAACAAATACAATGATTGGTTAGTCTGGTTAAATGTTGGATACATTTATTACCTTGATTAATTAATCAAATTACAATATAAAAAACGGTCAAGTTAAAAACTTGACCGTTTTTATGTTTACAACCTAGATATCAACCTAAGGCTTGTTGTAAATCATTAATTAAATCTTCAGCATCTTCTATTCCAACGCTTAGCCTTATCATACTATCAACAACACCAATTTTTTCGCGTTCTACTTTTGGTATACTAGCATGCGTCATACTTGCTGGATGTCCACACAGTGACTCGACACCACCTAGGGATTCGGCTAGTGTAAATACTTCAAGGTTTTCAACAAATTTAATAGCTTGATCATAATTATTTCCTTTAGTAACAAAGCTAACCATACCTCCAAAATTTCTCATTTGTAGTTTAGCAATGGTATGATTTGGATGCGTATCAAATCCTGGCCAATAGACCGTTTCTACTTTAGGATGCGACTTTAAAAATTCGGCTACAGCCTTACCATTTTCACAGTGACGCTGCATCCTAACGTGTAATGTTTTTATTCCGCGTAAAGCTAAAAAAGCATCTTGAGGACCACAGATTGCTCCACTAGCATTTTGTATAAAATATAGTTTTTTAGCCAAGTTGTGATCTTTTACTATCAAAGCTCCCATGACCAAATCACTATGTCCACCAAGATATTTAGTTGCAGAATGCATAACAATATCTGCTCCAAGATCCAAAGGTTGCTGCAAATAAGGTGTAGCAAACGTATTATCGACTGCCAATAGTATGTTATGCTTTTTGGAAATTTTTGAAGCTGCAGCAATATCAATAATATTTAACATTGGATTAGTTGGTGTTTCTACCCAAATTAATTTAGTATTTGCGTTTATGTACTTTTCTATATTAGCAGCATTATCCATACCAATAAAATGAAATTTAATACCAAAGCCTTCAAAAATTTTGGTAAACAAACGGTAGGTGCCACCATACAAATCGTTAGTAGATATAACTTCGTCTCCAGGTTTTAATAATTTTATAACTGCATCAATAGCTGCCAATCCAGATCCAAATGCTAATCCAAAATTGCCATTTTCCAAACTAGCAAATGCATTTTCTAAAGCCTGCCTTGTTGGGTTATGACTTCTAGAATACTCAAAACCCTTATGACCTCCAGGTGTTGATTGTGCATATGTTGATGTTTGATATATTGGTGGCATTACTGCACCATAAGCTGGATCAGGTTTTTGACCACCATGTATTGTTTTTGTATTAAATTTCATGAAGAAAACTTTTGTTAACAATAAAAATAGTTTTTAATTCGCTGTATTCAAACTAGAACAATATCTTTAGTCTATGTTTAACACTTTATCCAACTCTAAATCGTTACTTATTACTGTAGTTTACTGCTTAATAATGACAACCTCTTGTCAAAAAGACAAGACTATTACTTTTTCTGAAACCCAAATATCCAAAGAAAAAGAAACCTTTGTAGAAATCGTTTTGCCTAAAGCAAATGGTAAAACCAAAACTGCAAAAAACATAAATGCTACACTTAACAATTTTGCTTGTCAGATATTAAATATAGATAGTGCTAAAAGTAAAAAAGAAACTATTGAAGAAAGCATTGCAGCATTTAACGAGGCTTACACTAATTTTAATAAATCATTTTTATCCGATTTTGACAGTAAATTTCCAAGATGGGAAGCTTTAATTGATGGAGAAGTATCTTACCAAAACGAAGCGTTAGTTTGTATATCCATGAATGGAAGTATCAACACAGGAGCTGCAAGTAGCAACTTAAAGTTTAAGTTTTTTAATTTTGATTTAACCAATGGAAAATCATTAACAACAAAAGAGCTTATTAACGATATTGACGCTTTTAAAGCTATTGTCAAAAAGTATTATGACAAGGAGTTAATGACTACTTACACAAGCATAAACAACGACACTAGCGACTTTAAACTACCAGAAACCATTGGCTTTAATGACAACGGAGTAATTATAATATACGACAATTTTGACTTAGGTCATGTCAACACACAGTTACTAGAGTTTACCATACCTTTTACCGTAGTAGATCAATATATTAACTACTAAATATTTTTTTTGAGCGCTAGGATGTAACCCAAGTGGATCCCTTCATGAAAGCTATTAAATACGATAGCATCTGCTGCACTTTTTAATGTACTTTTTGTAGACACAGTATACTCTTGATAAGATTTAAAGACTCCGTTTTTATAATCTTCCTCAGTTTTTTCAATAGTACTAAATAGTAAATCCTTTATTTCATCAACTTCAGCTTGACTAACCGCTCGTTCTGTTTTTGTTCCTTTTTTGTATGCCTCAACAAGTGCATCACTAACAACCAAAGGTAACCCAGAAAACTTATACACTAGCAACTGTTGCGTTACAACAGTATGCGCAATATTCCAAAAAATATTATTACTATAACCATTTGGGACTTTATTTAATTGCTCTAGCGTAAAAGTCTCTAAAAATTGTTTAAAAATTGCTCTGTTTTTTAGCGTAACATCAAATGTAAAGTCCATAGTTTTTAATTTTTGCACAAGAAAGTAAATTAAAAAAAATAAAACTAATTAAACTTCAATTTTTAACTTTAGTGTTTAAACTTAAAACATGAAAACACACAACTATAACACAACCGTTACATGGACAGGTAATCAAGGCAAAGGAACAACTAATTACAAAAGCTATAATCGCAATCACACCATAGCAAACTCTAATAAATCGCAAACTATACTAGCAAGTGCTGACCCTACCTTTTTCGGCGATGACACACGTTATAATCCAGAAGAGTTACTACTATCATCCATCTCATCATGCCACATGCTATGGTACTTACACCTGTGTGCAACCAACAATATAATAGTTACAGACTACACAGACCATGCAGAAGGCATAATGCAAGAAAACAAAGATGGAAGTGGTCAATTTACCAGCGTTACCCTACACCCAAAAGTCACAGTTGCAGACGCAAGCATGATTACTAAAGCCAACCAATTACATCATAAAGCCAATACCATGTGCTTTATAGCACGCTCATGTAATTTTCCAATTATACATAACGCTTTCGCGGAAGCTTCGCCTTGCAAGGACTAGTTTTAATAAAAAAATGAAGTAGTTTTTAACAAAAAAAACGACCTTAGCAAAAAATAAAATGTACCATGAAAAAAGTATACTATCTTAAAACCTGCAGTACTTGTTTACGTATTTTAAAAGAGCTTAATCTACCATCAGATTTTGAATTACAAGACATAAAAGCAAACCCTTTAACCGTAAAACAAGTTGAAGATTTAGCAGCATTATCAGGTAGTTACGAAGCCTTATTTAGCAAACGTGCTAAACTATACAAGGAAATGGGACTTAAAGATCAAAACCTAACCGAAAAAGATTACAAACATTACCTACTAGAACACTACACCTTTTTAAGTCGACCAGTTGTAGTTATTGATCAGTCTATTTTTATTGGTAATTCTAAAAAAACCACAGCATCGACCAAATTAGCACTTAATGAAAACTAGGTATTGGGCATTATTAGCAGCCTTTATGGTCCAAGTACTTTACGGACTAAACTACACCTTTGCTAAAGACGTTATGGTTGGTGGTTTTATAAAACCATTTGGTTTTATTGTGCTACGTGTTGGTGGCGCAGCAATATTATTCTGGCTATTTAGTAGCTTAGGACCAAAAGAAAAAATAGAACGAAAAGATTTTTTAACCCTAATCTATGCAGCCTTTTTTGGAGTGGCAACAAATATGCTTTTATTTTTTAAAGGATTAGCATTAACCACACCAATACATGCTTCTGTAATAATGATAATAAGCCCTATTATCGTATTATTACTATCTTCATTTTATTTAGAAGAAAAAATTACAAAAATCAAAATATTAGGTGTTCTTTTTGGATTTGCAGGTGCAACAATACTTACAGTCTATGGTAAATCCGCGAGTCCAGGTGATAATGTCTTTTTAGGAAATATCATGATATTACTAAATGCTATTTCTTATAGTATATACATTATAATAATTAAAAAACTAACCTATCGCTATCATCCATTTACATTTATAAGATGGTTATTTTTAATAGGCTTTTTTATGGTTTTACCTTTTGGATTTAATGATATTCTAGCCATAAATATAACGACCTTTACACCATACATATGGTTTTCTGTAGTATTTGTAATAATAGGTGCAACCTTTGGTACCTACCTACTTAACCCCTTAGCATTGAGACACCTAAGAGCCTCTACTGTCACTGTGTTTATATACTTACAACCATTAATTGCTGGTATTTATGCAGTAATAGCAGGTAGTGACGCAGTTACAATAGTTAAACTAACAGCATCATCGTTAATATTCTTTGGCGTGTATTTGGTAACTAAAAAACCTAAAGTACTAAATCCTTAGGTAAGCGACCATGCTTACGCATGTCTTCTTTAGTCAATATGGCAAAGTCTGCTGTTCTAGGAAATTTATTAGCCATTTCTAATAAGTCTTCAGATAAACCAGTAAGCTTTCTGGTATGTAAATCTATCCAAGCTCCCGAGATTTCGCAAAATGCTAAATTTTGTCCTTTACTATTGTAAAAATTATGGTCAAATTTAAAAAACATACCATCTTCACTTAATCCTGACACCTCTAAACTAACCGTAATTGGCTGTCCTAAAAACGCTTCTTTAAAATAATGAACATGCTCATGGAACACCACAGGACCAATACCAGCTTTACTTAAAGCCATTAAAGAAAACCCATGATCTTGTAAAAAAGCGGTTCTGGTATGCGACATAAAATTAATGTAAGCCGAGTTTGCTAAATGTCTATTAGCATCAATATCACTCCATCTAATTTCAAAATCTTTTTTATACATAATCGTTAACTTTTGTTATTTCAAAATTACAATAATATATTCTGCATGCATAATAAAATTTGGATTTCTTAGGCGTTAACATTTTACTTACCTTTGTAGCAATTAATTAGTGTTTATATGATATATTCAATGACAGGTTATGGTAAATCTGTATTACAATTACCAACAAAAAAAATAACTATCGAGTTAAAATCGCTTAATAGCAAAAACCTAGATTTAAACGCTAGAATGCCTTCAATTTACAGAGAGAAAGAGCTAGACTTACGTAAACTAATAGCTAAGCAATTAGAACGTGGTAAGGTTGACTTTTCTATATACGTCGAAACCACTGCAGATGATACCTCAACACAAATTAATGCTCCTGTTGTAAAGCAATATATGGAGCAATTAAAAGCAGTTTATAATGATGGTAATGAGATGGAGTTACTTAAAATGGCTGTACGTTTTCCTGATGCTTTAAATACTGTTAGAGAAGAAATTGATAACACTGAGTGGAAACAAATTGAAGCCGAAATTAATGTCGCTTTGGATAGCTTAAAAGACTACAGACTTAATGAAGGAAAAGTGTTAGAGCAAGACTTTAACGACCGTATTAAAAACATTGCAGATTTATTACAACAAGTTATTGCAATGGATCCTGATCGTGTTGAAGGTGTTAAAGAACGCCTACGTAAAGGGGTTGAAGAGCTTAAAGAAAAATATGACGAAAACCGTTTTGAACAAGAACTAGTGTATTACATTGAAAAATTTGACATTACTGAAGAGAAAGTACGTCTAGACAACCACCTAAATTACTTTATAGAAAGTATAAACAGTGTAGACTCTAACGGAAAAAAACTAGGTTTTATCGCTCAAGAAATTGGTAGAGAAATCAATACCATTGGATCAAAAAGTAATTACGCACCTATGCAGCAATTAGTTGTGCAAATGAAGGACGAATTAGAAAAAATTAAAGAACAATTACTTAATGTCCTTTAATTAATAAAGGCATTGTCGCACTAACCACGACTGCAGGACTTGCAATCGAAGTGTCAAACAATAAAAACTATTAGCACATTGACTAAACAAACAAAAAAACAAGGTAAACTAATCGTATTTTCAGCACCTTCGGGATCCGGAAAAACAACCATTGTTAGACATTTACTAAAGCAAGACCATTTAAATTTAGCCTTTTCAATATCTGCAACCTCTAGAGAAAAACGTGGTACGGAAGAGCATGCCAAGGATTACTATTTTTTATCTGCTAAAGATTTTAAACAACACATAAAAGATGACGATTTTTTAGAGTGGGAAGAGGTATATAGAGATAACTTTTATGGGACTTTAAAAACCGAAGTCGAGCGTATTTGGGCTTTAGGAAAAAATGTGATTTTTGATATTGATGTGTCTGGTGGCTTACGTATAAAACGTAAATTTCCAGAAGAAACCATTGCTATTTTTGTAAAGCCACCAAGTATTGACGAGCTTAAAATACGTTTAAAAAAACGTAAGACAGAAAGTGATGACAAAATTAACATGCGCATCAGTAAAGCTAGTGCAGAGCTAGCTACAGCACCTTTATTTGATGTTATTATAGAAAATGATAATCTTGAAAAAGCACTAACTGAAGCAGAGCATTTAGTTAGCGATTTTATAAATAAATAATTACAACCAGATTATACTAGGATTGACAACGCAATGAAAATAGGCTTATACTTTGGATCTTTTAATCCAATACATATTGGACATTTAATAATTGCTAACCAATTGGTGGAAAATAGCGACTTAGACCAAATCTGGTTTGTGGTAACACCACATAATCCATTTAAGAAAAAAAGCACGCTGTTAGATAACCATCATCGTTTAGAAATGGTGTATCTAGCGACTAAAGACTACGATACGCTTAAAGAAAGTGATATCGAGTTTAACTTACCACAACCCAATTACACTGTTAATACATTAGCCTATTTAACAGAGAAATATCCTGAAAAAGAATTCTCGCTAATTATGGGAGAAGACAATTTAAAAAGCTTCCATAAATGGAAAAACTATCAGGTTATTTTAGACCATCACAACATTTATGTCTATCCTAGAATAAGTGATGGTAAAGTAGAAACCCAATTTGATAAACACCCAAAAATACACCATATTGAGGCTCCAATAATGGAGATATCGTCTACTTTAATACGAAACAGTATCAAAGCTGGTAAAAACATAAAACCGTTATTGCCAGAACATGTTTGGTCTTATTTAGATGAAATGAATTTTTATAGGTAGGATTAAACCTTCAGATTAGTTTCTAAAATTTTTACTAAATTGGATGTAGTAACAATCAACAGTATATGTACAAAGAATTTTTCAAGAATTTAGCCGAAAAAGAAAATGGACAATTTTATTTTACAGATGAAAACATATCCATTGGTATGGGAGTCCGCAGTCCTAACGTTATTTATAAAATAACCTTTACCTATAAAGACAATCTTTTTACCATAATAAATCAGACAGGAACCAATTATATTACAACTATACGCTGTCAACTAAATGATACACTTCATCCAATACCTTTTACTGTAAATACCACATCTCATTTAAAAAATCTGTTTTTACAAAAAAAAAGCAGACTAAATGTTTCAACAGAACATTCAAATCTAAAGTACTTCTTAAGTAAAAACAACGCATTAAACATACTGAGTGAAATTGCTAATAAAGAAAAATTTGATCCAAATATAACTTGTCAATATGACAATGTTTGGAGCATTGAAACTAACTATCATCTAGAATTTGATAATTGGACTGACCCAATAGAACCAATTATAGAATTATATAAAAACCTAATTAATCATTTTTAAAAAAGAATGGTATATGAATTCAAATACTCTAAACTTAAAAAACATGAAAACATTAAAAAAGTTTATCCTTTATTATATTATATCCTTTATTGCTACTCTTTTTGGTTATGGATTTTTTTGGTTAGTTAATAATCATATATTAAGAGGTGACTACAAATTTAATTATATCCCTATTCTAGTTGTGTTATTCATAATAATGCCATTTTTTATATATTTTAAAACAGAAAAAAAATAAGATAAAACTTGACACAACCTTGAAATACATTTTTACAATAGGCTTAATTTACGTGATTTACACTATCTCAGTAAACATCAAACAAAACTTAAAATCAAACAAAAAAGTTGTTTGGTTAAATATAGTAGGATTACTAATTATGCTAGCTTATTTTACTAAACATGTTATTAATATTATAAATGACGTTAAGTAAAAAACAAAAAAAAACGCCAACTATTAAGTTAGCGTTTTTTACATAAAATATAATGCGTTTAGTCCAAAGCAGGTATACGTAATACTTGTCCAACATAAATTTTATCTGGATCTGTAAGCATTGGTTTATTGGCTTCAAAAATTTCTGGATATTTCATAGCGTCACCATAGTAATGCTTCGCTATTTTACCTAAAGTATCTCCACTTACTACAGCATGAAACTGTGCTTCTGGCGCCTCAACTTCTGCTACAGCTACTGTCATCTGGTCGTCTACAGTTGCAATACCATCACTATTACCAACTAATAATACTACTTTTTCTTTGGTTGCCTGATCTGCTGCTACTCCAGTAATGGTTGCTGCATCATCATCAATAAAGATGCTTAAACCCTCTACTTGTAAGTCTAGATCGCTTGCTGTTTCTTCTAATTTTCTAGCAGCTAATGTTTCCATTTTAACCTCTGCTGCTTCGGCTGCTGCAGCTTCTTCTTTATCAGTTTTTCCTATTCCAAAAACTTTAGCTCCTGCATTTTTAATAAATGAAAATAATCCCATAATTATGATTGTTGTTTAGTGTTATTTAATATTTATAAAGTTAAAAAATTAGTTGTCTAACTGCAACTTATGTTAACAACTCTTATGCCAAGTCTTTGTTAAAGTATACAATAAAAAACCGCTTAAAGACTTGCTCTAAGCGGTTTTTAAACTAACTAAATGACTAATTCAATATATTATGCTCTAGAGTTTTCTCTAGGATTATCTTGTTTTTTGGTGTGTTGTACACGTTTTTTAAGACCAGAAGTTTTAGCTCTATTAAGTTCTGTACCAACCTTTAAATATTGGATATATCCTCTACCAGTAAACTCGTAAACGGTTCCAGAACTTGGATGGAATAACTCTATACGTTGATCATTGATAATACTTAACTCAAACTGCTCATTATCAAAATAATCATAATCTAATACTAATGACTTTAAGTACATGTTTCCGCTAAAGTTTCCTACGTTATAAAATCCTGAGTAATCCCAATATAAATTGTTTGGATTAATTCCGTTTGGATCCTGACTACTTCTAAACGTGTTATCGTTTCCGCCTGATAAAAATTGCAAATAATTTTCGTTATCAAACTCATTTAAAGCACCATAGTTACTTGTGTATGTTTTTTCCCAAGCTTCATATTCTTGTAAAAAGTATTGTAGGTTGTCGTAAAACACATAATCATAATCAAAAGTGCTACGTTGGTAACCATGTAAAAAGTACGATGTATCTGTAAAAGGGTTGTACAACTCAATAGTATTATTATCTATTTGATACACATCAAAACTATCGTAACCATCAATATCATGGTCTACATCTAATATCATGTTGTAAGCATTATAATTTCCAATTGGGATACCAAAACCGTTACCTTGACTACCAATACCAACTAAATTATTATTAGCATACAGTGTACCGTTTCTAAAAGAAATGGTGAATGCTATCTGTAAAAAAGGAGACTCGCCATAACCTATAGTTTCATCCACTGCAACGTACCATAACTCGTGCGAATTTAGCACTTGGTTAATACTAACTGGTACTGGCTCATTATAACCATTATAGTCGTCTACAATAACCTCGCTATAACAAGAGGTAAATAATATTGCTATTAAAGCAAAACCTGAAAGTAGTTTTATTGTCTTCATAATGTGTCGTTTTAAGGATTGATAATAGACTAATTTCAAAAGGCGTGCCAAAAATGATAATGGTTTGTTAATTAGATAAATTTAAAGAAGTAAAATTTTATGTATTTTTGATATAGAATTTAATCCCTTATATGAGTCAACAATTAAAATACGCTGTTTTTGGATCCGGAAGTTGGGCTACTGCAATTGTAAAAATGCTGTGCGAAAACCTGGAAGAAGTTGGATGGTACATGCGTAGCGTTTATACTAAAGAACACTTATTAAAAGAACAACATAACCCAAGTTACTTAAGTTCTGTCGAGTTCCATTTAGAACAACTTAAACTAAGTAACGATATTAACGAAATGGCTGAATATGCAGATGTACTAATTTTTGTAGTACCATCCGCTTTTATACATTCCGAGTTACAAAAACTTACCGTAGACATTACCAACAAAACAGTAGTTTCTGCAGTAAAAGGTATTATACCAGAAACCGGAAAACTATTAGGCGAGCATTTTCATGATAACTACAACATACCCTTTGAAAACATAGGTGTCATTGCAGGTCCTTGTCACGCAGAAGAAGTCGCTTTAGAGCGTTTATCTTACCTAACCATATCATGTGCAGACCAAAAAAAAGCACAACAAATTGCAGATGTATTATCCAGCGATTATATAAAAACTAAGACCAGCGACGATGTTATTGGTACAGAATACGCAGTAATGCTTAAAAACATTTACGCAATTGCAGCAGGAATCGCACACGGTTTAGGTTATGGAGACAACTTCCAAAGTGTATTAATGAGTAACGCAATACGCGAAATGAAACGCTTTATCAAGAAAATGCACAAAATGAAACGTAACATAAACAACTCGGCTTACTTAGGCGATTTATTAGTTACAGGCTACTCCACATTTTCTAGAAACCGCATGTTTGGAAACATGATTGGTAAAGGCTACACCGTAAAATCTGCACAAATGGAAATGAGTATGGTAGCAGAAGGTTACTATGCCACAAAAAGTGCCCATTTACTTAACGAGAAAAACAAAAAGAAAACACGCTTACCCATTGTAGACGCAGTATACGCGGTATTGTACGAAGGTAAGGATGCTAAAAAAGTGTTTCAAAAACTAACCGATAAATTAGATTAAAAAAAGTCCCTTTGCATTAAACAAAGGGACTTTTTAATTTCAACCATTTTTATTTTGGGCGTTACCCAAGGGTCGCGCTTTACGTTACAATCTTTTTAATCGTGCCTCATAAAAAGGATTTCCGCTACAATCGCTAACGCAAGTATTAGCCAAGCTAAAGACTAATCATAATTTGTTTTAAACCGTATTATGTAATCTTTATAATATTACTTAACCAAAACACCACGTGCTTCCATTAAAGGTATTGGTTGTAAAGCCTTTAAATTAATTGTGTTTTTTCTAAAAGTATATGTTTGGTCAAACATAGTATTACCTTCAAAAAAGGTAACCTTAAATTGATTGTTTAATGCAAATAAATCCTCTTGCATCAACTCGATTTTAGCATAGCTTTTTTTAGGTAGCTTGTCTAGTTTTTTTCTAAAAATAGAAGTCATTTTATCCTCCGAGAAACCACTAGTTACAATCAATACCATGTCTAAATCAACCGCTTTATCATTTATAATATAAGCGTTCCAGTCTTGTGTTTTGTATATGTCATTATACTCGTTAACAATAGCAACATATACGTTTTCAACAACTGGTATTTGGATATCCTTTTTCATGACTTAAAAAACTCTAAAATAGTATTAAGCTGCAAATTTAAGATAATAATAAATTTTAAGCTATTCTAGTTAACAATATAAGTGTAATCTATATCGTCTACATTAAGTAAAGTATCAAAAACAGCCTTGTTTTTTTGGCTAACCAGTACTTTAAGCTCTTTAATTTCTTGCCTATCAAACATTAACACTAAATTGTCTTGTAAGGTTGGGATTGGTATTTTACGCTTAACATTAGCACAAGCATATTTATGTTCCCAATAATCTGCTTCAACAAATAAAATGTAGGCTTTAAATTGCTCAAATTGTTCTGGCGTAAACTCAAAATAAATATTATTAAACTCAAAATGAAACTGCTTGCATCCTTTACAGTAGTTTAATTCGCCTTGTGAGGTTTTTGAAATAGCTTCTATATTAGTGCACATAATTTTAAGTTTTACAAGTTAATAACAGTCCGTTTTTATCACCTGATTATCTATATAAAAGCTAATAGGCAGTTGTAATTTAGTTGTGGTAATATGGTTTAAGACTTCCAAGACATTGTTTTGCATTGCTACAGAGCCACATATCATAATTACGCCATCGTCTTTTAAAACTTGCGTAATTATCGCTTGGTTTTTAGCCACAATATCTTGTACATAAATTTTCTCTTTTTGTGCTTGAGAAAAAGCGACATTAAAACTGCTTAGCGTATTATGTTGTAATCCACTATCTATATATTTTTGATATAAACTCAAAGATTGCTTGGTACGTCCACCCCAAAATAAATGCTTTTCAGTTTGTGGATTAGTGTTTATCATTCCTAAAAAAGGACCAATTCCTGTTCCGTTTGCAATTAAGACTGCGCGTTTAGTTTTATTTGGAAGATTAAAAGTAGGGTTAGATTTTATTACAGCATTAACCACGTCCTTTTTTTCTAAACTATTAAAGTAAGCAGAACACACACCAAACTCGTGTTTTTTGACACTTATAACAATGTGATTATCTATTTTACCAATAGAATAAAGCCTTTCAACACCATCTTGTTTGGGATACACAGCTAACAAATCACCAGATTTAAAACTGCTTTTTTTATTAGGCTCTAGCTGTAGTAAAAAAGTGTTATCTACATTTAATGTCGACTTATTTACCACATTAAAAACTTGCTGATTTTTTAATTTTAAAACTTGAGTATCAAGCATTAAATTAACTTTAAAGTTTACCACTGTATTCCATTGTTGCAACCAATTTTTAAAAGCAGATTGTGATTGATTATGGATTTTATGTAGCTGTAAATTAGGTGTAAAATTGGGATGTATTTGTAAACTAGCATCCACCATTTGGGCATACTTACAATACGCTTTGTACTTTAAAGACCCAAAACCAACAACTGCATATTTTATGGTCTGCTCTTGTGGTACGCTTTTTAAAAGTGAAATAAAGTTTTTAGCGTTTATAGGAGCATCACCTTCGCCATAAGTGGAAGTAAACACAACAAGCTGCTTGGTGTTTTTATACGTAGAATAACTGTTTAAATCTGATATATAAACCGTTTTGCCACTAGCTATTACTCCCTTATAAAACGCTGTAGCTAAAGCATAAGATTGTCCTGTTTCTGAACCTACTAGAATAATAACCTCAGCTTTATCCTTAGTAAATTTATTTTTAGGCAATGCTTTGTTTTTTCTTCTTTCAATGGTCATTTTAAATCCAGAATAGATAAAAAATAAAATATTAAGACAGGCAATCAATAATATTATAGACCACACTGTACTTCCCTTACCTGTATGCCATGTGAGACTTAGGTTAGATAAAAATGTGACCATAGTATAGTCCACCTGACTTAAAACTTGCCCAGAATATTGATGGACCAAGACTTCTTTATCTTTTAATTTTAAGGTGTAGTAGTCTTCTTCATCTTCGGAAAAAGGGAACTCTAAATTGACAACTTCAGTTAATCGTGTTGTATTAAAAATATTTGTATAAGGCTGCTTTTCAGCGAAAGTTGTAGTTTGAAAATCAACAATGTGTTTTTGCTTTTTTTCTGGAATTAAATCAAATTTAAGCAGTGACAAATACACACCAGTTAACGTGATAATTATAATAGGAATTAAGGATAATCGTCCTAAAACCACATGCCAATATTGCGAAAAATTCTCGTTAACCACTTTTGCGAAAAAGCGCTTAATTCCGCTTTGACGTTTAATAATTAAAATAGAACCTGTAATTGCTATCAAGAATAGTAAAAACGAGCCTAAACCCACAAAAAAGCGTCCTATTCCTTTTAAAAATAACGAACGATGTAAATTTGTAGTAAATTTAAAAAAGGCTGAAATCTCTGGCTTTTCACCTAAAAAAGCAGCGGTTTTTGGATTAAAATAACCATTTAACGAGGTACCATCTGCGGTAATGACAGAAGCAGACACAAACTGATTTGCATCTACTTCTATATTAATGATTTCGGGATATTTATCCTTAAACGTTGTTATCGTTTGGTCTACATCCAACTGATTAACACTTTCTATTTTAAAGGGTTGCATCTGCTCTGATATTGGCTGAAAAGCAAGTATAATACCAGTTATTGTTGCTAGAAATACAAATACAAATGAGGTTATAGCTAGTGTCAGGTGACTATATCTCCAAATAGAAAGGGTCATAAATATGGGTTTAATTTGGCATTAAACGTACGTAACGTATAAATCCTGAGCCTTCTGTTTTGCTTTTTACACTCTCTGAGGTTAGCAAAAATTGGACATCTTTTGTGTAATATTCTTGATCCTCTACCGCAGACTCAAAACGTATACTGTAACCAGCATCTATTTTAGAATCTTCGATTTGAATAACGCTTATAGCACGTTCTCCTCCAGAAATTGTAGCTCCTGTTAAGGCATCAATATCTGCTCTAACTTTACCTTGAAATTTCCACCATTCTGTGATGTCATTATACCACTCCTCATCATCTCCTTGAACATATAATGTTTTTTCATAGTGTCCATCTGGATTAATTAACGAGATGACTACATAAGCTCCTTCACCAACATAATTGGTCATTTGCACCATGCATTTGTACTTAGTAGATGTGTTTATTGTTGTAAAAGAAAACAAGGCTATGCTAAGAATAGCTATGCTAAAAATTAGTTTTATGTTTTTCATGATATCTTATTTTAAAAAGTCTAATGCTACTTTTTTGTTCTTTAAAATTTCGTTTTCTGAGGCTAAATCAAATGCAGTTTCTTCAAAACCTGTGGTTGCTTTTTTATTTGCTCCAATAGCTATTAAATACTTTAAAAGCGTATTATCCTTAGCCTTCATTGCTGCTAAATGTAAAGGTGTATACCCTTCGTTATTTGCAGTATTTACATCGATACCAAATTGATTAATTTGTTTTAAAAATTCGACATTATTTTTATCTAAAGCTAAATGGAATAATGTGTTACCATTTTTTTGAGGCGTTGTAAACTCAAACCCTTTACTTTCTAAAAGCTGTAATTTAGTGGTGAAATCTTTTTCTTTACTTGGGTTAAAAGATTGGATTAAATAATGGGCTAAATTATTTCCGTAAGTATCAACAAGATCTGTTTTTGCATCATTAGACAGGACTAATTTAACCACGTCTGCAGTGTTGTTTTGGATGGCTAACATTAAAGCTGTTTCTCCTTTTTTATTAGCGTAATCAATATCCTTAACCTGTTTTAAAAGCATCGATATTACTTCGATATTATTTTGACTAACTGCATTTAAAAAAGGTGTGTTTCCGCTTTTATCGATAGCGTTTACATCATTTCCTTTTTCAATAAAATAATTTAAAACCTCTAAATCATTACTTCTTGCTGCTACATTATGTAAAGGTGATACATCATCTGGAGAATTAGTATTTGGGTTTAAACCAATACTTTCTAAATAACTATAAACAGGTAACCCGTTGGTTTTACCTCTAGTCCCTTGACTGGCAAAAATAAAGGCTTGATCTGTACCTTTTAATCCTTTTTCCATTAACCCTTTTAGCAATTCTACATCACCTGTTTTAGCAACATAATTAAAAATTCCGTTACCATTATTATCTACGCTTTTTAGACTTAAGCCTTTAGACACAAAGTAGTTAGTTAATGTAATATTGGTTGGAGCTGCTAATAGTAAAGCATTAGCTCCATTATGGTCTAAATCTTTTTTTAAGTTTGCGCCATTTGCCAAACAAAGCTCATATACTTTGATGTTTGTTTGACCTGCATTAGCAGCAAAATTTAAAGGCGTAAAACCATGGTCGTCCAAAATATCTGTTTTAGCACCTTTGCTAATAAAGTATTCCATTATAGTATCATTGCCTATATAAGCAGCCCAAAAGATATACGTGCGACCATCGTGCGTTAATTTATTAACATCGTTACCATCTAATGATTGTATGTATTTAATAACATTGTTTGGTGCAGATTGCAGGATGGCATAGACAACTGGGTCAAAATTATTTTCGTTTAATTCGGCTGGATTATTACCCTCTGCTATTTTAGATTTAACGTCTTGGATGGTTACTGATGGTCCCCAAAAACCTCTACCTAAAAAAACATTGTCTTGCGCATTAACTGCGATACTAATTAATAGTAGGCAAACTGTAATTACTTTTTTCATTTATACTTTATTTTACTTTATTATAAAACTTTCGATTATTGGATTTATTTGTTCTGATGTAGAGTAGTTTTCGTCATCAAACAAATATTTATATAATACTTTATTATCTACCTTAGCTTGTAAAGCTAGATCTTGATGTCTTGCAAAAACAGATTCCCATTTTGTACGGACTTTAGACCATTTTATTTGATTAGTTTTCCACCAATCTTGAGCAGCTTGACATTTACTATCCTCAACTTTTACGTACGTATTATAACCTTTTTCTTTAGCTAATATCACGTCCTCTTTTCCGTCTTCTCTTAGCACTTTTTCATTGTCTTGGTCGTGTACCCAACCAGTATCTGTTGTTTGATGTCTATTCCCTCTTAAAGTAATATTATAATCACTTCTTTTAGTGTACTCTCTTCTTGGCAAAGGTGCTGTTGTAATGTTTTCCCAAAAACTTTTACCATCTACATGAACCCAAGTTGCAGAGCCTTCATAACGTGGACTATCATCTACCTGATATACTTTTTGTGTCCATTGATTTTTAACTTCTTTTTTAGGCTTAGACACATAGGTCCACTTATTGTCACCATTGTACATATAAAAATCTGTGTTTTCAAATAACCAATCTTGTCTCCAATGCTTTACAATATATGGAGACTCTGGACTACCAACTTGTAACAAATGCTGAATCACAATTTTATTATCGCTATCCTCTACTAATTGTGCCCACTCTAAACCTTTATCAACTTTAGTTTCTGATGGCTTATATAATGAATCTTGACTATAGTTAAAAGTCTCTGCAAAATTAAAGGTGACTTCATAACAACCACACATATTTTTAATAGCATCTTGGTCTTGCTTTTTTTTGTTTTGTGCATTAATTGTGGCTGTAAAGGTCAAAAATAATAGTGATAAAGTTGTTAAAGTTTTCATATTTAATGGGTTGTTTATTTATTTGAAAAAATGTTGTTCTTATTTAGACTGAATTAAAATAACGTTTATATTTGCAGCAAATTTAATCAAGAATGATTCTAAATAAAAAATATTTAACGGTTTATTTTACTTTTTTTTTAATCGGAATTACAACTGCTCAAGACAAAGAAATTACAGCTAATGACTCCACACTAGTCCAAAAGCTTGAAGAAGTAGTTATTACAGGTCAATATAATCCACAATCCATTAAAAAATCCGTACATAATGTTATTATAATTGACCGAAAAAAAATAGACCAACAAGCTGCTAATAATTTAGCAGACCTACTTAATTTTAATCTTAATCTAAACATTATTCCAAGTGCCCAAACTGGACGATCAACCATATCATTTTTTGGATTAGATGCGCAATACTTTAATATTCTTGTTGATAATATACCTTTAGTAAGTGATAATGGCGTTGGTAATAATATTGATTTAACTCAAATAAATTTAGACGATATCGAGCGCATAGAGATCGTTGAAGGTGCAATGGGAGTCGAATATGGTGCCAATGCAGTCTCTGGTGTTATTAATATAATTACTAAAAAAACGGTTAACCATGACTGGGAAATCCAAAGCTTTATACAAGAAGAAACCGTTAGTAATGAATATGCCTTATTTGATGAAGGCAGACATATACAAGGCATAAATATTGGCCATAATTTTAACGAAAAATGGTCTTCAAAAATTGGGTTTAACCGAAATCAGTTTGCAGGATTCTACAACAATAGACACGGACAAAACTACTATAACAATGATGGGTTAAGAGGGTATGACTGGTTACCAAAAACCCAATTAACTACCAAAGCAAGCTTACATTATAATTCAGATAAATTTAGATTGTTTTACAAATTCGAGTTTTTTAATGAAGATTTAAATTTCTATGATGCTGCTGTTAGAGCCAATATAAATGTGCAAACACAAATCAGTAATCCATCTGCAACAGATAAAATATTTACTACAAATCGTTTTGTAAATAACTTAAACATTAGTGGCTCACTAACGTCTGGCGCTAATTATAATGCGTCCTTATCTTATCAAACACAAAAGCGTGATTTAAATCAGTTTAACTATTTTATTATCACAAAGGACAAGACAAATCAAACTGATCAAACCTACCAATCCAGTAATGTACTTTTCTCCAAAGGAACTATTAACAACCTATCCAAAAAAGACTTTTACAATTATCAATTAGGTTATGAAGCTAAATTTATAAAAGGGTTTGACACACAAGCTTCAGGAGAAATCACGCAACAAGATCAAACGCAAAAACAGAATAACTATGCGGTATTCTCCTCTTCAGAATTTAAATTATCTAGTAAATTATCCTTACGTCCAGGATTGCGATATGAATACAATTCTAAATTTAAATCTCAAATATTAGGATCGTTTAGCACTAGGTATTTATTAAATAAAGGTTACGAACTAAGAGCAAGCATTGGATCATCTTACCGAACTCCAAATTTTGAAGAGTTGTACTACTATTTTGTAGACTCTAACCACGATGTTAGAGGTAACGAAAATCTAAGTCCAGAAGAAGGGTTTTCAGCTTTTTTAAATATTAAAAAACGAAGTTGGTTTAAAACCACATCCTTAACTAACAATTTAAAATTAAGCTACATAGCACTTAAAGACAAGATTGAACTAGCCTTAGTGAATCCTTCTCCACTTCAATACCAATACATCAATATTGATGCCTATAAACTATTTGGAATAACCACAGAAAATACTATTAAACATGAGCATTGGACTTTTAATTTAGGTGCAACTTTACAAGGCGTGTCTAGAGTAATGAATGATGAAGTTAATGCAGAAAATGACTTTTTATACGCATTGCAACTTAATACAAGTGCTAGTTATTTAATTAAAAAATGGGACACTGCTTTAACCGTCCTTTTAAAATATAACGGAAAACAACAAAACTACATTGCAGAAGGTACAGATGATAGTGGAAACAACACCTTTATAAAATATAATACTGATGCTTATAGTTGGATGGATGCCTCAGTAAAAAAATCTTTTTTTAATAACAAACTACAAGCTACAATTGGTGGTAGAAACCTATTGGATGTCACTAGCGTTGCTATTAATGGCGCAAATACAACAGGAACACACAGTACAAATAATAATAGCCTATTACTAGGTTACGGAAGATCATATTACCTAAAACTATTATATAATTTAAATTTTTAAAAACAAATACAATGAAAAACAAACTATTTACTCTAGCACTTTGCATGACTGCATTAGTATTTACTAACTGTAGTAGCGACGACGATAATACACCAACACAACCGATAACAGTTGTTATTGATGGAGCAGCAGTAGCGCCAACAGTTGGTGGTCCAAATCAGCAAAACCAAGTATATGTAGACTTAAGTACAAATACAACCACAAGCGTACAACGTGACTCTTGGGATTTAGGATTTTATTCAGGAACAGAATTTAGAGTGGTCATAAATGGATCTATAGCAATGGCTGCAGCACAATTAACCACTACAGATATTGATGCGGTAAACTCTACAAATCAAGAAGTACTAGACTTACAACCTTTGGTTAAAACCAATACTTATAACCAAGCTAGCATGCAATATATTGATGCGCCAAATGGTGCATTAAATGGTACTGCATTTTCAGCTATTACAGCAACAGATGCAGATAATCCAGTATACCTAGTAAACTTAGGTTATACTGTAGGTACAGAAACTCCTACCACAGGAAGTATTGACACTACGGATGACGAGAGAGGTTGGAAAAAAGTTAGAGTATTGCAAGATGGTACAAACTATATCTTACAATATGCAGATTTAGATGATACGACTCACCAAGAAGTAACCATCTCTAAAAACACCTCTTATAACTATACGTTTTTTAGCTTTGATTCTACTAGTGAAATAGTAATTGAACCAGCAAAAGAAGCATGGGATTTAAACTTTACTACGTTTACAGACGAAGTATTTATAGGCACAGATAGTTATGGTCCATACTTTTATTCTGACTTTGTAGTTACAAACACTAAACAAAGTACTAATGCGTATGTAATAGATACGGAAATACAATCTGAGTTATCCTATGATAATTTTACGCTTGCAGATGTAGACAACACACAATTTTCTGACGATCAAAGAAGTATTGGAAGTAGTTGGAGAAACAGTGGTGGACCAAGTTCATCTCCATCACTAAAAGACAATGTGTTTTATATTATTAGAGACACAGATGGAAACTTATATAAACTTAAGTTTTTAGCACTATTTAATGAAGCTGGAGAACGTGGTTATCCTGAGTTTGTTTATAGCTTACTACAATAATTTCTTTAAAATTTAATGAATCCCTGACAAAATGCCTTAACAGATTATCGTTAAGGCTTTTTAATTTTTATAAGGTTTTTTTATGCTTAAAATTCAAGTTCTAAATATCTATTAGTGTAACTATAATTTACAATCCCTTTTAAATTATACAACACCAAATGCCTAAACAACACGTCTTTTGTATAAATTTCAAATAAATTATTTTCTTTAAAAACAAGATTATCAATTCTAAAAAAATAGATTTTTACTATTAATTCAATATTAATTTCGGGTCTTATATCGCCTTTTAATTGTGCTTCAATAAGTAAATCTTGTATGGTTTTATGTGCTAATTCTTCAGAGAAATTATCAAATAACAAACTTGCTTTAGGGTAGTATTTTTGTAACCCAAAAATAAAAGAGGGTTTAAAGTATTTTAAATACTCAAACCCTCTACGGTAAATTAAAATAACACACAAAACAGGATCTTTACCATTGCTATTAACAATCCCATTTATATCGTTTTTATACTCGTTTAATAAACTTTCTAGACTTGATGTTACTAAGTCTTCTTTGTTTTTAAAAAAAGAATAAATTGTTTTTTTAGATATACCAAGCTCAGTTGCCAAATCGTCTAAAGTAACGTGCTTACTACCAAATCTAGTAAACTTAGTAATAGCACATTGTAGCAATTGAGCTTTGGTTATCATTTCATTTAGATTAAAATATTATCTCCATCCACCACCAAGTGCTTCGTATAAATCTACGATAGACACTAGTTGCTGCAATTGGCTGTTAATAATATTAAGTTCCGCATTTAAAGCGCTTTCTCTAGCTGTTAATAAGTCTAAGTAGTTAGCATAACCATTTTTAAGTAACTCGTTAGAATTAGCTTCGGCTGTACGTAAAGCTTCCACTTCATTTTTTCTAAACTCAAACTTTTTAGTTTCAGCTTTATAAGTATATAACGCATTAGATACTTCACTTCCTGCCACTAACAACGTTTGCTTAAATCTAAGTAATGCTTGTTCTTGTTGTGCAAAAGCAACTTCTCTTTGAGTTTTTAACTTTCGTTGATTAAAAATAGGTTGCGTAATTCCGCCTATAATATTTGCAAAAATCGAATTGGCATTAATTAAATTATCTACATCTAAGCTTTCTAAACCACCAGAAGCGGTTAATGTTAAAGAAGGATATAAGTTACTTTTGGCAACATTACTTAACTCAAAAGAATTTATTAAGCCATACTCTGCAGCCATAACATCAGGTCTGTTACTTAATAATGTTGCAGGAACACCTAATACTATATCTTGATCTATATTTTGGATATCTAAACTACTTCTTTCAAAAGTTTGAGGTGATTTTCCTAATAAAATACTTAGCGTATTTTCAGTTTTAAAAATAGCAACTTCAATATCTACCTGTAACGCTTTGGCACTGTTATATTGTGCTATATTTTGGTCTACCGCAACTTGTGTTACTTGTCCAGCGTCCTTTAAAGCTTTAATGGTTGTTACACCACTTTCTCTAGTTAAAATAGTTTGTTTAGTCACTTCTAGTTGCGCATCTAATGCCAATAAATTATAGTACGTATTAGCAATACTAGAAATTAATTGCGTTTTTACTGCTTGATGTCCTGCGACACTTTGTAAGTAAGCAGCTTGTGTTGCACGTTTATTACTTCTAATTTTCCCCCAAATATCTGCTTCCCATGATAAGTTAGCTGTAATATCATAAGTATCTATTCCTCCACTAAATAAAGCTCCAAATTGACTGTTTTCTGACAACTCTTGATGCGTTGCATTTGCGCCAACACTTACTGATGGTAAATAACCAGCTTTACCTTGTTTTGCATAAGCTTCAGCAGCTAAAATTTGCTGCAAAGCAATACGCACATCCATATTATTTTGAAGACCTTCTTCTATATATTTTTGAAGGTATTGGTCTGTAAATAAATTTTTCCAGGATACATCTGCAATAGATACGCTATCTGTTGGTAAATTATCGGTTCTGTAAAGTGCTTGCGTTTCAGCATCTAAGTCTGGTCTCACATAATCTTGAGCTACAAAACAACTTTGTAGTGTTAATGCAACAACTAGTATTAATGCGCCTTTACTAAAGTTTCTATGTTTTAATATTGATTTCATTGTTTTAGTCTTCAATAGTTTGTACTGCTGGTTTACCCGAAACTTTTTCTTGTAACCATTGGAATAATATAAATAAGATTGGAATAACAAATACTCCTAGAATAGTACCAATTAACATTCCTCCTGCTGCTCCAGATCCAATCGAGTTGTTTCCTTCAGATCCAACACCTGTTGCTAATGCTAATGGCATCAATCCTAAAATAAAAGCAAACGAAGTCATTAAAATTGGACGTAAACGTGATTTGGCTCCATGGATTGCTGCATCTACAATACTCTCGCCATTTTTTCGTCTGGCCAAAGCAAACTCGACAATAAGTATGGCATTTTTGGCCAATAAACCAATAAGCATGATTAAAGCAATTTGGAAATATATGTTATTTTCTAATCCTAAAAACTTAGTTGTAATATAAGCTCCAAAAACACCAAATGGTAATGAGAATATGACCGCAAATGGTAATAAGTAACTTTCATATTGTGCACTTAATAAAAAGTATACAAATAAGATACTAAGTATAAATATAAACGTTGTTTGGTTTCCTGCATTAACCTCTTCACGTGTTAATCCAGAATATGCCACTGTATAATTACTAGGTAATTTTGCAACTTCTTCTTCAATAACTCTAATAGCATCACCTGTACTAAACCCTTCGTTTGTAGCACCAGAAATCATGGTAGAATTAAATAAGTTGAAACGCGTTACCGATTGTGGTCCATACACACGCTCTAAGGTTACAAACTGTGTAATTGGCGTCATCTCGCCAGAATCTGTACGTACATACATGCTATTTAAAGCGTTTTCATCTGCTCTGTCTTCTGGTAAAGCCTGAATGTATACTCTAAATTGTTTTCCGAATCTTGAGAAATCTGAAGCATAAATTCCACCAATATACCCTTGTAAAGTTGAAAAGATACTACTTACAGACACACCCTTTTCTTTAGCTAATGGTACATTAACTTCCATTTCATATTGTGGATAACTTGTACTAAAAGATGATGTTGCATATTTGATTTCTGGATGACTCATTAAAGCCATAGAAAAATCTTTATTGGCTTTATCTAAATCTGTAAACTCACCACCAAACTTATCTAATAAGTTAATTTCAAAACCAGCTGAGTTACCAAAACCACGTATACTTGGAGGAGAGAAAAATATGATATTGGCATCAGGTATTCCTGCTGCTACACCAAATAATTTTCCTGTTATCGCTTCCGCGGAAAGTGATGCATCTTCACGTTCATCCCAGTTTTTAAGTTTTATAATACCAAAACCAAAGTTACTACCTGCACCACTTATTAAACTTCTACCTTTAATAAAGTTTACAGCTTCAATACCATCAATGTTTTCAATTTGAGCGTAAAGTTTTCTTGCTACAGCATCTGTTCTATCTAAAGATGCTCCTGGTGGTAATTCTATATTAGCAAAAACAATTCCTCTATCTTCATTTGGTACAAAACCTGTTGGAGTTGTAGTTGAAGCCCAATAAATACCGACTACTGCAATGATTAATAGTAATACTGAAATAAATTTCTTTTTGTATAAAAACTGCAGCGATTTTCCATACTTATCAATGGTTGCATTAAATCCACGATTAAATAACGTATAAAAACGCTTTAATGGACCTTTTCCTTTTAACTCTTCGTCCTCTTTATGTTCTTTTAATAATAAAGCACATAATGCTGGACTTAAGGTTAAGGCATTTACTGCCGAAATTAAAATGGCAATAATTAAAGTTACACCAAATTGCTCATAAAACACTCCTGTTGGTCCAGTTACAAAGGTTACAGGAATAAATACTGCTGCCATAACTAATGTAATAGAAATAATGGCACCAGAAATTTCACTCATAGCAGTAATGGTTGCTTTTTTCGGGTTGTGCTCGCCTTCATCCATTTTAGCATGGACAGCTTCTACAACAACTATGGCATCATCTACTACAATACCAATAGCAAGTACTAAGGCAAATAGCGTTAATAAGTTAATAGAATACCCAAATACATTCAAGAAAAAGAAGGTACCAATAATAGATACTGGTACTGCAATTGCAGGAATTAATGTAGAACGGAAATCTTGTAAGAATATAAATACTACCAAGAATACCAGTAAAAAGGCTTCTAACAAAGTAGTAATTACTTTATCTATAGAGGCATTTAAAAATAAACTAGTATCGTAAGGAACAAATACATCTAAACCTTCTGGAAGGTCTGCTTTTACTTGCTCTAAGGTTACTTTTATGTTTTCAATAATTTCTTGTGCATTAGATCCTTTAGTTTGGAAAATCCCCATAAAAACAGCAGGATTACCTTTACTCATGGCGTTTGATCCGTAAGATTGTGCATCCAACTCTATAGTTGCCACATCTTTTAAACGTAAAAACTCTCCGTTTCCTAAGGCTTTTATAACAATATCACTGTATTGTGCTTCGTCTTTAAAACGACCACTATAAGTTAAAGTGTATGAAAATGATTCACCATTATTTTCTCCTAACGATCCAGCTGCTGCTTCTAAGTTTTGTTCAGCTAAAGCTGCAGAAATATCTGAAGGTATTAAATTATAAGACGCTAATTTTTCTGGGTTTAACCAAATACGCATCGCGTAATCTTTTTGCGAGAATACACTAACATCTCCAACAC
The DNA here is from genome assembly GCF_002323495.1 of Olleya sp. UBA1516. Taxonomy (NCBI): domain Bacteria; kingdom Pseudomonadati; phylum Bacteroidota; class Flavobacteriia; order Flavobacteriales; family Flavobacteriaceae; genus Olleya; species Olleya sp. UBA1516. The sequence goes on along the minus strand of NZ_DCQO01000005.1, from coordinate 38,504 downwards.
CGCTAATACGTTGCATTGCTGGAATAACGTTTATTTTTAAGTAATTCTGAATAAAAGTAGCATCGTAATCCTCACTCTCAGAATACATTGAGATAAACATTAATACACTTGTTTCTTGCTTTTGAGTGGTAATACCTGTTTGTATTACCTCTTGTGGTAATAAAGGTGTTGCTCTAGACACACGGTTTTGTACGTTTACAGCTGCAATATCTGCATCAATTTCTTGATCAAAATACACGGTAATTTCGGCTGCACCTGTGTTAGATGCTGTAGATGTAATGTATGTCATCCCTTCTACACCATTAATTTGCTCTTCGATAGGTATTATAACACTCTCTAAAACGGTTTCGGCATTTGCTCCTGTATAATTTGCAACTACTTTAATGGTTGGAGGTGCAATATCTGGATATTCCTCTATAGGTAAGCTAGTTATACTAATAACTCCTAGTAAAACTATGATAATAGAGATTACTGTTGAAAGCACTGGTCTTTCAATGAATGTTTTTAACATGATAAATATGTTTGGTGGTTATCTAATTTCTAAATAAAGTTGGAACTGGTTTAATTGCTTCGTCAAAAGACGTGTCCTGAGGTGCAATTGCCATACCGTTTCTTAACTTTCCTACTCCTGAAATAATAATCTTATCGTTAGCCTCTAAACCAGAATCTACCACATATAAATTATCTACTGTCCCTTTAACTTTTAAAATAGAAGTTTCTACTTTATTGTCTGCTCCTAATTTGAAAATCATAATATTACCTTGCTGCTCAAAAGTTGCAGTTTGTGGCACAACGATAGCGTCTTTATACTCTATTGGAAATTTAATTTTTCCGCTGTTTCCGTTAGTTAAAATTTCGTTTGGATTATCAAAAGCAGCTCTAATTTGTATTGTACCTGTACTTTGGTTAATCTGTCCTGTACTGGTTTGAATACGTCCTTTTTCAGAATATTCTTTTCCGTTAGCTAAAACTAAAGTTAAGTCTGGCGAATTCTTGATGCGCTCTGCTTTATTTTGACCTTCAGAGCGTTGTAAATGATCTATATATTGCGCTTCGTTAAAACTAAAAAAAGCATAAACTTCGTCTATTTGACTAACAGTTGTTAGTGGTGTTGCATCATTTGGGCTAATTAAAGCACCTTCTCTAAAATTAATGGCACCAACAAAACCGTCTATTGGACTTTTAATTGTGGCATAACCAATATTTGCTGTTACACCACTATAATTAGCTTTAGCTTGAGCTAAATTTGCTTTAGCAGTTTCTAATTGTACTGGACTAATAATATTTTTTTCTACTAAAGGAACTAGTTTATCAACCTCAACTTGTGCCACATTTACTCGTGCTTTAGCTGCACCTGCATCTTGGCTTAACGACTGTGTTTCTAGTTTAAATAAGGTTTGACCTTTACGTACTTTTTGTCCTTCGTCTACATATACTTTTTCTATATATCCAGAGGTTTTTGCTCTTACATCACTATTAACTTTACCTTCAATAGTTGTAGGATACTCAGTAAAACCTGTTACGGTTTTTGTTTGTAATTGTGTTACAGGAAAAGGTAAAACCTGTTGCTGTTGTGCTGAAGCTGCTTGCGCTTTCTCATTATTACCACAGCTAATCACAACTAGAAAAATACTAGCTATTGATAATATTGAAATTATTTTATTTATTTTCATTATTTTAAAGGTTGAATTTATTTTTAATTAGGTTGTCTTTTAGTTCTTTCATTGATGCAGAAGCACTTGAAATAAATTTGAGATAATTGTTATGAAATGTTAAATCGAATTTCTCATCGTCGTCTGTAACATGTTCGTTTATGGCTTCTTTATAAGCTTTCATTTCAAGATGTAGTACCTCTACTATTTCCCATTCGTGAATCATATTATCAATATGATTTAATACCGAATCTTTATTAATGACAAAATACTTTTTACGGTCGCCCGTTTTGGTAAAGTATTCTATTTTTTTTAAGTCTTGTAAGTGGTTTAAATGTGTAGAAATGGTGCTTTTACTTGCGCATAATACCTCTACCATTTCATCAAAAGTTGCTCCTTGTTTTCCTGTTAAAATCACGTAAGCCATTATACGTGCTGCAACAGGTGCTAAACTATCTTTACTTTCTAAATGAACGCCTAGTCTTTCTACAAGCTCCATTTTTTTGTTACAGATTTCTTTAGTCATATCTAAACTTTAAAATTTATAATACAAATATATTATTGGTTCGGAACAAACCGAACTAATCGAAGTTAAATTGTTGTTAAATAAAAAAAAGCTGACTATAAACAGTCGGCTTTTAAACATTTTTAGTAATTATTATAAGGCAGATTTGAACTGCTCTAAGAATCTAACGTCGTTTTCACTTAACAAACGAATATCACCTATCTGATGTAATAACATTGCTATACGATCAATACCTACACCAAATGCAAATCCTGAATACTCTTCTGCATTTATACCGCAATTAGTAAGGACATTTGGATCTACCATACCACAACCTCCAATTTCTAACCAACCGGTTCCTTTGGTGATTTTATAATCTGTTTCTGTTTCAAGTCCCCAATACACATCAATTTCTGCGCTAGGCTCAGTAAATGGAAAGTATGATGGACGTAATCTAATTTTAGATTTACCAAAAAGCTCTGTAGTAAAGTATTGTAAGGTTTGCTTTAAGTCTGCAAAACTGACGTCTTTATCTATATACAACCCTTCTACTTGATGGAAAAAACAGTGTGAACGTGCAGATATTGCTTCGTTACGATATACACGTCCTGGAGATATTGTACGTATTGGTGGTTTATTGTTTTCCATATATCGCACTTGTACAGAACTTGTATGGGTACGTAATAGGATATCTGGATTGGTTTGTACAAAAAACGTGTCTTGCATGTCTCTTGCTGGATGGTATTCTGGCAAGTTAAGTGCTGTAAAGTTGTGCCAATCGTCTTCTATTTCTGGACCTTCACTAACATTAAATCCTATGTTTGAAAAGATATCGATAATTTGATTTTTTACTATAGATATTGGGTGACGTGAGCCAATGGTTATTGGTTCTCCTGGTCTTGATAAATCTCCACTTATACCTGCGTCTTGTGTATTGTTGTCTAGCTCTTCCTTTAAAGCATTAACTTTATTTTGAGCTGTAGTTTTAAGGGTGTTAATTACTTGACCAAATTCTTTTTTCTGGTCGTTTGCCACGTTTTTAAATTCGGCAAAATAGTCATTAAGTAATCCTTTTTTTCCTAAATACTTTATACGAAACGCTTCAACCTCTTCTTTGGTTTGTGCCTTAAAGGCTTCTGCTTCTGCTATAAGTTCTTTTATCTTGTCTATCATGATCTTCTAAATGATTGGCAAATTTATGAATTTTATCGTGATTTGCGTTAGCGATGGAGGCATTTGTTGAAGCTCTTTTATTTGCCTTAAAGCAAATTAAAAGCGACTGCCGAGAGCGCGACCCTTGGGTAACGCCCAAAATTTATTTAATATAATCGGTCTCTATAAAGTAGTTTACTATGGCTTCTTTCATTAAGATGCTTTGTTCTCCTGCTTTTAAATTTGGTAATTCTTCTTTTGCTATGTAGTGTGGCCAACCGTCTTCGTCTACAAAATCAAATTCATAATACCCATAAGGTGTTAGCAGTTTACAGATTGCAATATGCATAAGGTCTAACTTATGATCTTTTTTAAATTTACGGTCTAATTGTCCTAACTCTTGTACGCCTATTAAATAAATTATTGCATCTAAATCTAGTGTGTCTCCATCTGCAAATTGGTTAGATAATTTGGTTACAACCTCTTGCCATCTCTCTTTTAACTGTTCGTCTCTTGCCATATTAATTTTAAAGTCGCAAAGTTAATTTATATTTGTCTAAAATCTAACTTTATGGCTGTAATTGATATTGTTTTAGGTGCTTTACTATTATTTGGTTTGGTACGTGGTTTGTTTAAGGGTCTTTTTGTAGAACTTGCATCCATTGTTGCTTTAATTGCTGGTGTTTATGGTGCTATTCATTTTAGCTATTTTGTTGCCGAATTTTTAATGGATAAAACGTCTTGGAATGAAAAAACAATTAATACTTCTGCGTTTGCTATTACGTTTGTGATTATAATTTTAGTCATTAGCTTAGCTGGTAAAGCGTTAACTAAGTTAGCTGATTTTGCCTCTTTAGGGATTTTAAACAAACTTTTAGGTGCTGCTTTTGGTGCGCTTAAAATTGGTTTAATTTTGAGTGTTTTATTAATTGTTTTTGATAAAATGAATAATACTATCCCTTTTGTGCAGGAGGAGGATATTGAAGATTCTATTTTATATGCTCCTGTAAAATCATTAGCTCCAATGATTTTTCCTATTATTATTAAGTCTGATGATACTTTATTGCAAGAGCCTATAATTGATCCTGAGGAACCGACTACTGAATCTGAAGTTTAAGGTTTAATCTAAGTGATAAATTTCCATTATGTCTTCTAGGTAATGATCAAAATCTATTTTTAGGTCAATTAGCTTACCTGTATGCACATCAAACACCCAACCATGTACTTTTAGGTCTCGATCTCTGTATGCTTTTTGTACTGCAGCTGTTTTTAATAGATTAACACATTGTTCTTTTACGTTTAGCTCTACTAAACGGTCGTATTTTTTTTCGTCGTCTTGGATTGCGTTTAACTCATCTTTATGTATACGATATACATCACGTATGTTACGCAACCAGGAGTTTAATACGCCCAAATCTGCGGATTGCATTGCTGCTTTTACGCCTCCACATGCATAGTGACCACAAACTACAACGTGGTTAACTTTTAAGTGCACCACTGCATACTCTACAACTGACATGGCACTTAGGTCGTTACCTGATACCATATTTGCAATATTACGATGTACAAAAGCTTCTCCTGGACCTAAACCCATTAAATCCTCGGCAGTTACACGACTATCACTACAACCAATATATAGTAATTCTGGACTTTGTCCTTTACCTAAATTCTCGAAATAGTCTTTATCTGTGGCTAATTTATCTTGTACAAACTTTTGATTATTCTCAAATACTTTTTTGATATCCATTATCGACTACCTTAAAATTTATCCTCTACATTAGTTTTAATCCAATGTAAACATGAATTAAAGTCTTTAAAAATATGTTGTGTTGGTATTAATTCTGGAATAATACCAATACGTTCCATCATGTATCGTGGTTGTTTTAATAGATTAACAAACAACACATTTATGTTTTGTTTTTTTAAATCTACCAAAACGTCTTCCATCGCATATAATCCAGATTGATCCATATACTGCATACGACCCAATCTAATTACTACTGTTTTTGCTGTACTTGGGATTTGTTTTGCTAATTGCTGAAAGTCTGAAGTTGAACCAAAAAATAATGGTCCTTTGATGTGTTTTATAAATACTTCCTCTTTTAAGGCTACAGGGAAATTTGACTCGTCTGACCAAGCTTCTTCCTTTAACGGTTTAACGTCTGAACGTTGCGCTGTAAGGTCTCCAATTTTTTTCATGAATAATAAGGATGCGATAACCAAACCAATACCCACTGCATAAATTAAATCCCATACGCTAGACAGTACTAATACAACAAGCATTATCAATACTTCAGAGCTGACTTTTAATGGTCCAATCTTCATGTCCTTTGGTAATGCAGGAATTGCTTTTAGACCTTTATAATCCATAACACCAATACCTACTGTAATTAAAATACCTGCTAATACTGCTGCTGGAATTTTTGACGCAACTGGTCCTAATGCTAATAAGATAAATAGTAACATGACACCTGCAATCATACCAGATAGTCTAGTACGTCCACCTGCATTAATGTTTACTACAGTTCTAATGGTTGCACCAGCTCCTGGAATACCACCAAAAATTGACGCGATACTGTTACCTATACCTTGTCCTATTAATTCTTTATTAGGGTTGTGCTTAGTCTTGGTCATATTATCTGCTACAACACTTGTTAACAATGAGTCAATTGCACCTAATAATGCTAATGTTATTGCTGTAAAGATATAAGGCGAAATACTAGCGAAACTAAAACCTGTTATTATTTCAAAATTTGGTATTGGTAATCCTGATGGAATTTCTTCAATGGGACGATAGCCTAAATCTAAACCATAGGCTACACCAGAAACCACGACTAATGCTACTAAAGCACTTGGTATTTTGGTTGTTATACGCTTAAAACCATATACTATAAATATGGTAGCTAACGCTAAGGCAAGCTCTAACCAATTAATATTTTGGATGGCTCTTGGTAATACTTTTAAAGTACCTAAAACACCTGAAGCTTCGGTTTTAGCAAGTGTTTTAGACTCTTTTGCAATGTCTTCAGGTTGTAACTCTCCAGCTCTTTTGATCGTTTCTTTAAAATCTTCTAAAACTAAAATGCCTTCTCCTGCCTCTTCTCTAAGAATGTTTTCTAAAATTAACTCTTCAGCTTGTGGCTTAAATTTGTTGACGTATTCTGTATCCTCTTTTGGATAATAACCAATGGATGGCAAGATTTGTGTTACTAATATTATAACACCAATAGCTGTCATAAAACCAGACACAACAGGATATGGTATGTATTTAATGTATTTACCAAAGCCTAAAACACCTAATCCTACTTGTACTAAACCTGCTAATAAAAAAACCGTCAATATATATGGTAGTGCTTTGTTAACGTCACCATCATGCGTTGCAATTATACTAGCAATTACAACCATACTTACTGCTGTCATTGGAGCAGTAGGACCAGAAATTTGAGTTGGTGTGCCACCAAAAAAGGCTGCAAAAAAACTAATAAATATAGCTCCATATAAACCTGCACTAGGTCCTAAACCAGAGGAAACACCAAAAGCTAATGCTAATGGTAAAGCCACAATACCTGCTGTGATACCTCCAAATGCATCTCCTTTAAAATTGGCAAAAAATTTCTTCATAGTTTAATAGTTGGGTTTATACTAAATTAACATTTTTTTTGAAGAATAAAAGTTTAGCCTGGTCTATCAGTCTTAATTAACAGTAAATTATGAGTTTGTGAGTTTTAAAAATTAACAAACGCCATTATATTGATTTGATCTCTGCTTGAGGTTTCAAAAAACTGATTCATGTATCCTAATTCTAACCTTAGTTGTTTAGAAAATTGGTACCCTAATCCTCCATACAAACGGTTTCTGTCAAAGATTTCACTTTTAGTGTTTAAAAAAATCTCATTATAAGCTGAAAGATACAATGGATTATTACCATCAGCCTTATTTTGTAACGGAATCTTTAAGCCTAAAAAGTATCTAAATCGCATTTTAAAATCATCTTCAACAAAACGTTGTTCAAAGCGATAACGATGACTTAAATTAAGCACTCCAACATTTTGCTTTGTTGTAAACTGCTGAAAAATTCGATGTTCGTTTACTGATACTTTTTGATCTGTATCTCCAACATAGTTTTCTGATAATATATAACCGTAACCAAGTAGTAGGTTGTTATTGTTTTCGGTTAGGTTATACCCTAAACCTGTCCTTAACAATAATTGCTCTAAATCTCCTACAGCATCGTAATTACGGTATTGCACTTCGTTATGAATATTCCATCCATTTTTAAGCTCTTTACTTCCAATATAGATTAGCCAATTACCTAAATTACTATCTTGGCTTAGTCCATAAAAAGGCAACACTAACATAAATGTTAGTGTTGCTATTATTTTATTCCTTTTCATTTTCATTTTCAAAATCCTCATAAAAATTGTCTTTTTCTAGTAAAAATCTACTGCTCCTGTATTAATATCATACATAGCACCAACGATTTTTATTTCGCCATTTTTTTCCATTTCTGTTAAAATTGGGCTTTCTGCGTGTATTCTATCTATTGTTAAATGCACGTTTTTCTTAGATACTTCATCTACAAATTGTAAGTTTTTAGAAGTACGTAAGCTTTCGTCTTTAGGCTCTGTTACCGCATTTACAGCTGGTGTAATTTTTTGGATTAACTTAGTTAAGTTACCCATCTCTGCATGATCACAAGCGCCTTTAACTGCTCCGCAACTAGTGTGACCTAACACGACTATAACTTTTGTACCAGCTAACTTACATGCAAACTCCATACTACCTAAGATGTCTTCGTTTACAAAATTACCTGCGATACGAACACTAAAAATATCTCCAAGACCTTGATCAAAAACCAACTCGGCAGAAACACGAGAATCTATACAACTTAATATTGTTGCAAAAGGAAATTGTCCTTCACTAGTATCGTTAACCTGCTCTAAAAGGTTACGATTTGCTTTAAGGTTGTTTTGAAATCTCTCATTTCCTTCTACTAAAAACTGTATTGCTTTATCAGGCGTTAATGTTGCCTGAGTTTCTTTTGTATGTGCTTTCATTTTTATGTATTTTAATATTATTAATGACTACTTATGTAGCATTTTTGATTGTTGTCCTGTTAGTAATAATGAAACATTTAGTTTACTTATTACACTTTTAATGTTAGTGTTAGACTTTTGCTGCTGGGCATTATCAAAACACATTAGATTAATTTTGCTTTTTAAAGCGTATTTTGAAACATTATCTACTGCACCATCTCCTTTTTCAAATACATACTCTACCGTTTTATTATTAGCTGTTGTATTTGATTGCGTTAACTTAGACACTATTTTAAATGCTTTAATAGGCTGATTGGTTTTACTAATCAATCCTTCAATAAAATTAGTGTCCGATGCTTGATCGTTTGTATTCAAAACACCCAACATTGCATCTTGATTTGGTTGCAACGATTGGTTTGGTGCTGCAATCATAATTGATCCTTTGTGTGTTTTTAAAACATAATCTGTAATATTATCTCCCATAAAGTTAATGGTTTTAGATTTTCTTTTACCTAAAACAATAATATCAGGTTGATAGTTTTTGATATATGCCTCAATTTCGAATTTTATATTACCAATAGCAACATCATATCCAATATTTAATTGATATTCCTGACAAACAGGTTTAATCAGGTTTTCAATTATTTTATTAGTTGAAATATGCTCCTCATTAATGGATCGCATAGCAGATAATTGGCTTTCTCTTTCTACAATGTCAGTCGGTTTTTTAACATGAAATAAAGTGATGTCTCCATCTAACATTCTTGCTAAACTTACCGTACTTATCAGTTCTGATGTTGCCGACTTATTTAAATCTGAAAGCAACAATATTTTATATTTATTGTTTTTCATGATTTAAAATTTAGGCTGATTTTGGTCTTAGTTTAAAAAACTCAATAAAACTATCTGGATTTTCAACTATACCACGTTCTGATATTAACTGAATATCAATATTTCTTTCTTTAGCTTTAAATGCAAAATCTTCTAATATTTCGATAATATCGTTATCTAAATATCTAGTTTTTCTAACGTCAAGCTCTAAATACGTGTCTTTTGGTAAGCTATCTAATTCTTTTAAAATAGCACCTTTATTGAAAAAAGTAACTTCTTCAGCAAAAGTCATTTTAATTTTATGCTTTCCGTTACTATTATCTTCGATGTGTAAAAAGTGTGAGTTTTGGTAGCTTTTAATTAATATTACTACAATTCCGACTAACAACCCTAAACCAATTCCCCATAATAAATCAATAAAGACAATACCTGCAACTGTTACTACAAATGGTACAAATTGCTTCCAACCCATGTCATACATTTTTTTGAATAAACCTGGTTTTGCTAGCTTATATCCTACAATTAATAAGATTGCTGCTAAAACAGATAAAGGAATCATGTTTAACAATTTAGGAATTAATACTACTGAAATTAATAATAAAAAACCATGAATAATAGCAGACATTTTACTACGACCTCCTGATTGGATGTTTGCAGAACTACGTACGATTACTTGTGTAATTGGCAGACCTCCAATTAAACCAGAAATGATGTTTCCTGTTCCTTGAGCTAACAACTCTCTGTTAGTTGGCGTTACGTTTTTTTCTGGATCAATTTTATCTGTTGCCTCAACGCATAGTAACGTTTCTAAACTTGCTACCAATGCAATTGTAAAAGCAACTATCCAAACCTGAGGATTTGTTATTGCTGTAAAATTAGGAAAACTAAACTGTCCTATAAACGAGTCTAAATCTTCTGGAATTGGAACACTAACTAAATGTGTGTTAGCTATACCTAAACTAGAGCCTTGTGTTACAACATAAAACACAATACCTAATACTACTGCTACTAAAGGTCCTTGTACAATTTGAAACACTTTACCTTTTTTAGACAATACTTTATCCCATAATAATAAAATTGCTAAACCTATTAAACCAATAGTCATTGATCCCATAGTAATGTTATCTGTAATATTTAATATTGCAGAAAACGTATTTTCTCCTGACGTTTCTATAAAACTATCAGCACCTTCAGGCTCTGCGTCGTAGCCAAAAAAGTGAGGGATTTGTTTTAGAATGATAATGATTCCAATACCTGTTAACATCCCTTTAATTACTGATGACGGAAAGTAATATCCAATAATACCAGCTTTTAAAACACCAAATACTATTTGAATAATTCCTCCTAATACAACTGCTACTAAAAAGTTTTCATAACCTCCTAAAGTTCCAATTGCTGTTAATACTATTGCTGCTAATCCTGCTGCAGGACCACTTACTCCAATTTTAGAACCACTTAAAGCTCCTACTACAACTCCACCAATTATTCCGGCAATTAGACCAGAAAAAAGTGGGGCACCACTTGCTAAAGCAATACCTAAACATAAAGGTAATGCTACAAAAAACACGACTATACTCGCTGGTAAGTCATTTTTTAATGTTTTAAACATATATAAATTCATTTGTACCAATAACAGTTGTTATTAGTAATATTTTAATAATTATTTTAAATGGACCAATAGTCCGACTAATTTATTATTAAATGAATTCGGGAGGTGGGGAAATTAAATTAAGGTGCGGTTTAGGATAGGTTTTGAAGTGGTAACCTAAATACTTATTAATACTAGAGGCTTCATAAAAGGCATCTTCTGTGTCTTCTAATACAAAAGTCAAGTTTACATTTTTATGTTCTTCCTCTTCTTCTGACAAACTATAAAACACAGATACATCCACAGTATCATCCATAGCAATAATTATAGATGGAGCTGTTATAAGCGCCAAAAATAAAATTGTAAAGAAGATGGAAACTATCTTTTTATGCATATTTGTCTAAATAAGAAAGGCAAATATATAACTAAAGTACGATTTTAGTGTTAAGGAATAATTAAAAATTATTTAACAGCTTTATGTCATTAGATAAAATCCAACCTGTTTTACCGTCTGCTAATTTAATTTTTTTCCAATCATTAATAGTGTCTAATACTTGTACTTTAGTACCTTCATGTAATACAAAAGCGTCAGTCCCTACGCTATTTGGCTCAGTTTTCACCTCGCTTTTTTGAGCAAATACTATTGCTGGATTATCTTTTTTGTCTAATGTCTGTTTTTGAAACGCTAAACCTAAACTTATTAAAGATAAAAATAAAAACACGACACTAGAGCTAAAAGCTGCTCTTTTACGAGTGGTACTATCTGTAAAATAGTATACCAAAAATAACACTACAAATGCTAAAATAAAGCCTATAGCTATTTTAGCCCAATCATCAAAAGCAAAGGCATTGGTTAACTTATTAAAAAATCTAGACATACCTAATTGCGGAACCTCTTGTATGGCATCCACAGTCATGTTTTTAGCATATGCGATGTTGTTAAGTATCTCAGTGTCGTTGGGTTTTAACTGTAAAGCTTTTTCATAATAATAAATGCTAGGTGCTATATTATTTAACTTATAATGTGCATTAGCAAGATTGTAATACAACTCTGCAGAGTGCTGTTTGGTGTCTAATATTGCTTGGTACTTTGTAATAGCATCTTCAAATTTACCCTCTGTATATAACGCATTGGCTTGCTCAAAAACGGATTGGTTTTGTGCCACCAAGTTTCCTATGAAAAAAAATAATATGTAAAGTAAATGTTTCATGTAATCCGCTTTCTGCCTTAATATATTTTACCTAATAATGAGTCAAATCTAGCTTTCAGTATGTATTAACACTACTTAATCTGTTTGTCTATTAAATTGATTGTAGTTGCTGCTTTATCGTAATCTTGCTGCATTGTAACGTTAGTAATTGGCGTATACCTTGCTAATTCGCAATTTTCTAAAATCGCTTCAAAAGCTACAATCACCTGACTATCTACTTGTCTATCGGATAATAATTTTGCAATCTTTTCTTTGCTTAAATCTGAGGTTTCTATATTAAGTCTCCCTTTAAGATAATTGTGCAAAGCTTTTTCTAGCGCAACATAAAATGCTTCTTTTTGACCTAGTGCTTTTTTAGCTTCAGTTAAATACTTTTTAGCCAACTTATCTGCTTTACGTTTTTTGTTACCTGTTACATCTGCCGATCGCTCTTCTCGTTTTCTTCTGTAAAACAAGGCTAATGGAATTGCTAGTAAAGGTCCTAAAAGACTAGTCCAAAATAAAGTTGAGTTTAAAAAATTATCGGTTTGTATTGCTGTAAAACTTGAATCTGTTTTTATAAAAGCAAATTGATTTTCATTTAAAACGACAGGTTGTTTACCATTACTAGACACAGGTAATTTGTTATCCGCTTCTGCGTAAACTGGTCCTTCTAATACATTTATTACTATTTCGTCAGAGCTAATTTGCTTATATGTTTCGGTTTTTAAGTCGAAATAAGAAAAACTAACTGGAGGAATCGGAAACTTACCTTTATATTGAGGCACAACCGTATATAGGTCTGAAATATTACCTTGCATGCCTGCCATGTTGGTTCTAACATTTTCTTGGTGTTCCGGCTCATAAACCTCTAAAGTACTTGGCGTTGTTAACTTTGGCAACTCAAATAATTTTAAATTTCCTTGACCAGAAACTTCAATTTTTGCCTGTAGAGATTCCGTTGCATTAAGACTATTTTTTGTTGTTGTCAAACTAAACACAAAATCACCAACTGCTCCTGTAAAATTATCTGGTTTACCCTCTTCTGGTAAAGGTTTTACATTAATTGTTCTAACGCTTGCAGTAATTGTTCTGTGTGCTTGTGTTTTTATACGATTACCAAAAATGTCTCGTCTATTAGTTGGCACGTCTATAGTAAGATCCAAACTTAATGGCTCTAAGACTAATTTCCCAGTTTTTTGAGGATATAAAACGGTTTTACGTAGTGTTACAAATCTATAATCTTCACCTTTATAAGTTCCGTTTTGAGCTTTTATTCTCTGATCATCCATGCTCTGGCTCCAAAAACCATTATAAACTGGACTTTCTATTTCTCTGTAATTACTAATTCCAACGGTTGGCGAAACGTATAACTTATAAACAACACTTATGGGCTGGTTTAGATAAGGATTAGTATTAGATACTTCCGCAACTAAATGTATATGTTCTTGTAATAAATAATCTGGATCGTTTGGATCTTCAGGCTTCTCAATAGCTTTTGTAACTGTAATACTTATTGGTGATGTTTTATACTCTTGACCATCAATCTCGATTTTAGCTTGATTTATAGAAAACGTACCCATTTGTTTAGGCGCTAAAAAGTAACTGTAAATTTTAGTAAAACGTCTTGTTTTACCATTCCAAGAGTTGCTAACCGATTGATTTGGTCCACCAACCACAATAAAATCTGAAAAACTAGGTGGCACAAAGTTGTCACCATCTTTATTCATTTGAAAATCAACACGCAAACGCTCATTTAAGCCTAATCTTTTTTTACTAACTTTTGCTTGAAACTGAACCGCATCTTCATCTTGTGCAAAAGTAAAACTTGTTGTACAGGCTAATAAAAGGATACATATGTGTTTCAGTAATTTCATCTAATTAATACAATATAAAATGTTATTTACCAATCTTTATCTGTTTGTTGTTTTACGCCTTTAACCTTTTCTGCATTTATTTTTTCCTGTACTTTTTGCTCTTGGTTATTCATGGCTTCTAGCAAGTTTTTTATTTGCTGTGGTGACATTTGACCTGGTTGTGGTTGATTTTGTTCGTTTTTTTGGTCACCTTCTTTGGGATCGTTTTGTTGATCATCTTTAGGATTACCATCTTCATCCTTATCTTGATCACCTTCCTTTTTGTCTTGCTCTCCTTGATCCTCTTTATTTTTATCTTCTTGCTCTTTCTCGTTATTTTCTTTTTGATCTTCGTCTTTATTTTGATCTTTATCTTTATCGTTTTCTCCGTCTTTATCGTCTTCCTGAGGCTTGTCGTCCTCTTGCTGTTTTGCACACTCTTTTGCTAATGCAAAATTATAGCGCGTTTCATCATCTGACGGATTGTTTCTTAAAGCGCTTTTGTAAGCTTCAACCGCTTCTTTGCACTTTTTTTCTTCCATTAGTATGTTTCCTATATTATGGAAGGCTTTATGTTTTTCTTCTTTAGACGTGGCATTTTTAGCTGCTTGCTGATGTCTGTATAATGACTCTTCAAAGTCTCCTTTTTTAAAATACTGAGTCCCTAAATTATAGGCACCTGCTGCTTGCTTTGGCTGTAAAGATAGTGCTTTACGGTATTCCATTTCGGCTTCAACAAAATCGTCATTATTTGCTAAAGCATTAGCTTGAGCAGTATAACCTTGAGCTTCTAACTTTTGTTTAATTATAGCTTTATCTTCCGTATTATCTTGGGCTAAGATTGATAGGGATACCAATAAAAATATGTATGTTAAAAAGTGTTTCATTTAAATTAAATAACTCGCAAATATACTAAAGGCTTGCAATTGTTGATGTTAAGGGTTTTATAAATTCTCGTTAAATAGATTTAATTTTTTCAGCCAAGCTGTTTTTCTTTCTAACAAGAAAATATCTATAAAAAGTAGTAAGATAGCTAAACCTAAAAACCATTGAAATCTACTTTCAAAATTAGCGACTTGCTTAGCTTCAAATTCTGTTTTATCCATTTTATTTAAAATGTCCGTCATTTGATTTACAACTTTGTCTGTTATCGCACCATTTATGTAAGTACCATTTGCCTGATTAGCTATGTTTTTTAAAGTGTCCTCGTCTAGTTTAGTAATAACGGTTTCGCCTTGCTTATCTTTTTTATAATTAAGTAAGACTCCGTTACGTCTTAAAGGTATTGGTCCTCCATTAACGTCTCCAACACCAATTGTGAATATCTTTATGCCTTCCTTACTTGCTTCTTCTGCAACTTGTACAGCAGCTTCACTATGGTCTTCTCCATCAGACAAAATTACTAAAACACGATTTGTCTGTTGGTCATCGTCGTAATAGGTTTTTGCAAGGTTAATCGCCTCATTAATTGCAGTACCTTGAGAGGATAGCATATCAGTATTTAGATTTTGCAAAAACATTTTTGCTGCAGAATAGTCTGTTGTTATTGGTAATTGCGGAAATGCTTTTCCTGCGTAAGCGATAATACCTACACGATCACTACCTAGTTTATCAATAATTTTAGAGACTAATTGTTGTGATTTTTCTAATCTGTTTGGCTTAATATCTTCTGCCAACATACTTTTAGAAACATCTACCGCAAACACAATATCTACACCTTCTCGTTTTACAGTCTCTAGACTTGTACCAACTTTAGGGTTTACTAAAGCTAAGGTTAAACTTGCAAAAGCTAAGCATAAAACAACTAATTTGAGTACCGATTTAAATATTGATTTATTAGGACTAAGTCGCTTTAAAAGCGTTGCGTTTGCAAATCTTTTTTGTGTTTGCTTTTTCCATAATAGTAGCAATAAAAAGAAGAGCACTAATACCGGAATTACCAGTAGTGTCCAAAACCATATTTTTTCTTCTAATTGAAACATTTATTTTTTATTTTAAGCTAACCAACATTACTATTTATGCTAACTATCTTTTTATTTTAAACTTTTTACAATTGCTTTATACTGATAATTTATACAAAGCTTCTAAATAGTGTTATTCTGATTAAAAACTCAATTAACAATAACAATCCTGCAATCCAAACAAAGGGTCTAAAATGCTCTTGGTAAGTTGTAAATTTAATTTCATCAATTTCTGTTTTTTCAAGCTTATTAATCTCAGTATAGATTTGCTCTAATTTTTGATTATTAGTTGCTCTAAAATATTGTCCTCCAGTAACTTTAGCAATATCTTTTAGTAAATCTTCATCAATTTCTACTTGAACTCTGTCATACTGAAACCTACCATTTGACAACGCAGACACTGGTGACAAAGCCATACCATTAGTACCAAGACCAATAGTATATACTTTTATATTAAACTCTACAGCCAGCTCGCTAGCAATTTTTGGATTTAATACACCAGAATTATTGACTCCGTCTGTTAGTAGTATAATGACTTTACTTTTAGCTTTACTATCTTTTAATCTGTTAACAGCTGTTGCTAATCCCATTCCAATTGCTGTACCACCTTCAATAATAGTATTGTATTTAATATCCTCAAGTGAATTTAATACTATTGACTTATCACTAGTAATTGGTGTTTTTGTGTAACTTTCTCCTGCATATTCCACCAAACCAATTCTATCATTTGGTCTTCCTTTTATAAATTTTGAAGCCACATTTTTTAGTGCTTCTAACCTATTAGGTTTTAAATCTTTTGCTAACATACTTGCAGACACGTCAATTGCCATAACAATATCTATACCTCTAGTTGTTTTGGTTTTTGTGTTAGTCTCTGATGTGCGTGGTCTTGCTAATGCAACTATTAAAACACCTAAAGCTAAAAGGCGCAAAGCAAATAGTAAATGTTTTAATTTTGGCAGCCAAGAATTAGTAATTTTAAACCCTTTAAGGCTAGATATTTTTAGTTCTGCGTTTTGCTGTTTGTGCTTAAAAACATACCAAACTATTGCTAATGGTAATGCCAGTAACAGCCAGAAAAATTCTTTATTTAAAAATGTAATTCCGTCTAACATTAGTCTTCTTTTTGATTAAGTTCTACAGACGCTAAAACACGCTCTACAACTTGGTCTAAATAAATATCATCCTTCAAATATGTAATTAATATTTGCTGAGTTACATCTTTATTAGCAAAACTTAAAATTACAAATTGTCCATTTACATAATCCTCTTTATCGTCATCTATTGGATAGTCAAAGGTTCCGGATGTTTTAACACCTTCTGCTCCATTTGGAGTTTTAAACTTGTCTTTGTTAGAAATTATATTTCTTCCACCATCTGCTTCAATAGCTTTTAAATTATCTTCAATAGCTTTTAATACATTAGTTTCTGGAGAAGGTGCATCTTCTTGATCTGGTGCGCTTTTAACTACTGTAGATGTGATATTTACCGTAAACTTATCTTCTAGTTCATATTTAAAACTAGAGATTTTTATTTTATCGATTAAATCGTCTGGTATTGCTACTTCTTCACGCTTTAAAACTTCTGGAGTAGATATTGTTATTGGCGGAAAACCGTAATCACTGTCAACCCAACCGCCTTCTAACAATTGTTTTGTGTCCTTTTGAAAAATAGTATCTACCACATAATTAAAACCATACCTGTAACTAAATGCTGCAAATGTTAGTCCCAACATAAAAATAATGGCAGCGATAGTCACCCATATTTTTTGACGAAACTCCTTTTTTTCTTGTTGTTTTTTATATTCTAAATCTAAAAGTTTTTCTTCTTCTGAAGCTTCTGGTAACGCTTCTTTTACATAATCAATTTCTTGATCAATTACTGTTCTATCAATTTTTGCTAACTCTACGTCTGGAGCAGACTTTGCAAACTTTACTAAATCGGCACGTTTTAAAACCGACTCAATTTTTTTAATATGATCTTTTGTTAATTCAATTTGATTACCATCACTTAATACTTCTAGACGTGTAATTAGCTCATCTGTGGTGCTTTCTAACGCTCTGTCGTAAACTTTTTCGTCTAAATATTTACGGATTGCCAAGGTTAACTCTGAGTAATACTCTTTGTACTTATCGTAAGCTAAATAATTGCTTTCGTCTAATTTTTGTAATGCTAATTTTGCTCTATCATAAGGTGGGAGTAAAGCTATTTGCTCCTCTTCTGTTAAAGGTTTTTTACGCCATACAAACCAGTAAATTAGAAATCCAATTAGACCTACTATTACTAGTGCTAATAAAACATACATCCACCAATCACTAGCTGGTTTTTCAACCGCTATCATAGGTTTGATGTCGTATAATTTTTGTTTTGTGGTGTCTACAACAATGTTGTTAACTGTAACTAATAACGAGTCTGTTATATATTGCTTACCTGCAATAATTATTTTTTGTTTAGGAATAACGTATTGACCAGAATCAAATTGGGTTAATCCATATTTTTTAATCAGCTTATATTTAGCTTGTTGCTTTGTTGTATCTATTTTATATGCCTCAATCATTTCTAAAGGCATAAAAGTTTGACCAACCGGAAACACAACGCTATTTACAGTATCAGTTTCTACCTCAATCTTATAAGTAATTTGTTGTCCAATTTTAATGGAAGTAGAATCTATTGTAGCTTTAACTTGTGAAAAAGAAATGAATGGTAAAAGCAATAAGGTAAAAGCAATAAGACCTATACTTATAGTCTTAATTGTACCCAACCTATTATAATTTATTTTTGTATTCACTGTTAAGTTTTTACTTTACTCTAATTAATTATCCTCTAGTTTTAAAATAACCTAATAGTTTTTTTACATAACTCTCATCTGTTCTGCAAGCTAAACTACCTGCTCCAGATTTAGCAAAACTATCTTTATAATAGGCTACTTTCTGGTTATAAAACTTAGCATAATTATGTCTTACTGATTTTGATCCTGTATTGACTAACATTAATTCGCCAGTTTCTTCATCTTCCATCTGGACCATTCCTAAATTAGGAATACTAGCCTCATGTTTATCAAAAACCCTAATCCCTGTAATATCATGCTTTCCTGCAGCTATTTTAAGGGTTTGTTGGTAATCGTCTGCAATAAAATCACTCATTACAAAAACAATCGCCTTCTTTTTCATCACACTACGTAAAAACTTTAAAGCTTCGACAATATTGGTTTGTTTGCTTTTAGGCTCAAATTCTATTAAGTCTCTTATGATTCGTAAAACGTGAGAACGCCCTTTTTTGGGTGGTATATATAATTCGACTTGATCGGAAAATAAAATCAATCCAATTTTGTCGTTATTTTGCGTTGCAGAAAAGGCTAATGTTGCAGCAATTTCAGTAACAATTTCACTTTTAAATTGGTTTTCTGTACCAAATAATTCTGATCCAGAGACATCAACCATTAACATCATGGTTAATTCTCTTTCTTCTTCAAAAACTTTAATATGTGGTTGATTGGTACGTGCAGTAACATTCCAATCTATGTTTCTAACATCATCACCATATTGGTATTGTCTTACTTCAGAAAAAGTCATACCTCGACCCTTAAAGGTTGAGTGGTACTCTCCACCAAATATATGATCAGACAAACGACGTGTCTTAATCTCTATTTTTCGTACTTTTTTTAGTAATTCTTTAGTATCCATTTTTTAAGTATGCAGTGTGCAGTCTTGAGTTTACAATTAACAATTTGTAATAACTCAATTATGGAACTTCAATTTCGTTAACTATTTTATTAATAATATCTACAGACGTTACATTTTCGGCTTCAGCCTCATAGGTAATTCCAACTCTGTGGCGCAACACATCATGCACTACAGCGCGCACATCTTCTGGTATTACATAACCACGACGCTTTATAAATGCATAACATTTTGCTGCTGTTGCTAGATTAATACTTCCACGTGGTGAAGCACCAAAGCTAATTAATGGTTTTAAATCGGCTAGTTTATAGTTTTCTGGATAACGTGTCGCAAAAATAATATCTAAGATATATTTTTCAATTTTCTCATCCATGTAGACTTCTCTAACTGCTTCCTGCGCTTTTAATATTTGCGCTACAGACACGACAGGATTTACCTTGTCCCAATTACCTTTTAAATTAGCACGCATAATTAGTTGCTCTTCGGCTTGTTTAGGATAATCTATAACCGTTTTTAGCATAAAACGATCCACTTGTGCTTCTGGCAAAGTATACGTTCCTTCTTGTTCTACTGGGTTTTGAGTTGCCATTACTAAAAATGGCTTATCTAATTTAAACGTTTCGTCTCCAATAGTCACTTGCTTTTCTTGCATGGCTTCTAATAGAGCAGATTGTACTTTTGCAGGTGCTCTGTTAATCTCATCTGCTAACACAAAATTTGCAAAAATCGGTCCTTTTTTAATAGAAAAATCGTTCTCTTTCATATTAAAAATTAAGGTACCAACAACATCAGATGGTAATAAATCTGGTGTAAATTGTATACGACTAAAACTAGCATCAATAGCTTGAGACAACGTATTAATAGCTAATGTTTTTGCTAATCCAGGTACACCTTCTAACAAAATGTGTCCCTGTCCTAATAGTCCAATTAATAATCGCTCGACCATGTGTTTTTGTCCAACGATAACTTTATTCATTTCAAGCATTAGTAAATCTACAAATGCACTTTCCTTTTCAATTTTCTCGTTAATCGATTTAATATCAATTGTACCTGTTTGTTCCATTATGTAATATTTTTAAAGGCAATGAACTATCTATTCTAATTCAAGTGGTGCAAATTGTTAATTTTTTTATTGCAATCGTGTTAATAATTGGTTAAAAATAGGGTGTTTATTAGACTTTTAAGAGTAATTTATGTTTTACTTTTATTGAAGATTTTAAACTATGACAAAAAATAAGTACTCTCAAGTAATTGCCGGAACCATGACTTGGGGAAAATGGGGCAAACAATTAGACCAAAAAGAATACATAAACCTAATGCACCATTGTATTAATAATCAGATTACTACATTTGACCACGCAGACATTTATGGCGATTATACAACTGAAGCAGAGTTTGGTAACGCTTTCGCGGAAAGCAATATAGACAGAGACCAGATACAACTAATTTCTAAATGTGGAATAGAGTATATTGGCAATGCACGTCCGCAATTAAAAGTTAAACATTATAATTATAGCAAGGATTATATAATTTGGTCTACTGAGCAATCCCTAAAAAACTTAAAAACGGACTATTTAGATTTATTATTACTGCACAGACCTAGTCCTTTATTACAAGTTGACGACGTAGCTGAAGCTGTTACAACACTAAAACAACAAGGTAAAATAAAAGAGTTTGGCGTCTCTAATTTTACACCTTCTCAAACCAATTTATTAACTCAAAAAATTGAGGTTTCTGTAAATCAAATCGAATTTTCTCTGACTCATCATACAGCAATGCATGATGGCACATTGGATGCCATGTTACTAAACAATATCAAACCTATGTGTTGGTCCCCTTTAGGTATAACTTTTAAAGAAGACACGGAACAAACAAGAAGAATTCATAAGCAATTAGGAGTATTATCGCAAAAATACAATGCTACTGAAGATCAATTACTTTTATCTTGGATATTAAAACATCCTGCCAACATCACACCTGTAGTTGGCACCACAAATAGCAACAGGTTATCTGGCGCAATTGCAGCAACAAAGATAAATTTAGAATTAGAAGATTGGTTTTTAATTTTGGTAGCTAGTCAAGGACATAAAGTACCTTAAAAACAAGGTCAAAAACTAAAAACAAATAATTGCTTAAACAAGACATAATTAAATGAATAAAACAGCATTAATAACAGGAGCAACTAGCGGAATAGGTCGTGCAACAGCTCATGAATTTGCAAAACAAGGCATTAACTTAATTCTTTGTGGACGTCGTCAAGAAAGATTAGACACCATTGAAAAAGCTTTAGAAAAACAAACTAATGTCTACACGTTAAATTTTGACGTTAGAGACAAAAAAGAAGTATTTGAGGCAATTAATAGTTTACCAGAAACATTTAAACATATTGACATATTAGTTAATAACGCAGGAAATGCACATGGATTAGACCCAATACAAGATGGCGATTTAGACGATTGGGATGCTATGATGGACATTAATGTAAAAGGGTTGTTATACGTTAGCAAAGCCATTATACCACAAATGACTGCTCGCCAATCTGGACATATTATTAACATAGGCTCTTCTGCAGGAAAAGAAGTCTACCCTAAAGGTAATGTGTATTGTGCAAGTAAACATGCTGTTGTGGCACTTACAGAAGGGATGCGTATTGATCTTAATCCTTTTGGCATTAAAGTCACAGCCATAAATCCTGGTTTGGTAGAGACAGAATTTTCTCAGGTTAGATTTAAAGGAGACGCCAAAGCAGATAACGTATACAAAGGCTACAAAGCGCTACAGCCAGAGGATTTAGCAGAGGTTATTTATTTTGCAGTATCACGTCCAGCACATGTTAATATTGCTGATGTTTTAATGTTTTGCACAGCTCAAGCAACCTCAACTATTGTAAAAAAAGAGTAATCCATGATTAATAAACGCTTACTTATTAAAAACTTACTTGCACATAACGACGAGAATAGTTTTTATGATAAAAAGCGAAAAATTGATATTAATCAAAAAGAAGGTAAAGCTAAATTTTTAAAACATGTTTGCGCTTTATCCAATTCCAATCCTAAAAACAACTCGTTTATAGTTATAGGCGTAGAGGATGAAGATAACACCATAATTGGCGTTGATTTTTTTGATGATTCTAAAATCCAAAACTTAATCAACGCTTATTTATCAAATCCACCAATTGTACAATACGAGAATATTCCTTTTCCACACTTACCAGACCACAAAGTCGTTGGGTTAGTTACTATACGTGCTAATAATGGTTTGACTTCTCTTAGAAAAAACATTTGGAAATATTATGGAGGATCAGTCTTTTTTAGAGATGGAAGCATTAGCATGCCTAAAGTTTTTAATAGCGAAATACAAGATGTAAACTCCAAAATCGTTGAAGCTATTGAGAACCATGCACAAAATAATATACAATATACATTAGATGGTGTTTTTGATTTTATGAAAAAACGCCAAGACTACAATCCTAATTATATTGTTTTTAAAGAATATTTTGTCCTGTGTTGGTCTGGCGAAAAAAAGCAAGTTAAAGATGAAACGTTTTACTCTAGAGTAGACATTGAGCTTATTAATGAGCAAGTCCGTTTATTTTTTTCAACTTTAGATGAAGTTGCAATTACTTTTAATGAAGATTCTTTTACGATTATTGAATACTTAAAACTAGGACTTCAAAATTCTTATAAATATTATCCATTAGAAAAAACAGTTATTAATTTTACTGACAATGCTAGCTATAACATAGAGTCTACCTTAGTTTTTAATCCTCCACAATTTGACAAAAAGGTATTACACCACATATACAATAGTAATAATGTGATTTTAGAAAAACTAAAAAAAGGACAAATTTTAAATAATAACGAAATAAAAGATCTAAACAACCTACCTGATACGTATCTTATATGTTATCTGAATTTATTTCATGAAGCTTTGGACAAATTAAATGAGGCAAAACCATATTTAAAACCGCTTCCTGAAGTATACAGAAAGTACAAAGACGTCTTGCGTATTTTACGAAAAGTAAAATACAATTAAGATTAAAGTTGTTGTTTAAAGTATACTTAAACAACAACTATAAATAGTTAATTAATACAGCTATTAAACAATAGCAAACCTATTAATTAACAGAAAACCTTGATTCTCCCGACAAAGTTTCGGCATTGAATAAGGTTTTAAATTACTTAAAAAGCCAATATTTACAATTGTAAATATCGGCTTTTTTGTTTAAAGAGTTAAATATTATTTTCCTCCATCTAATTGGTCTTGCCAATCTTTTAACTCTTGCCACGATCCTTTAGCTGCTAAATCTGCTTGCTTAGGCCAAGTTCCAGGTTTATGCATTTCAAATCGTTTACCTCCACTTTTAAGTATCTCTTGACATTTTTGGACTGTACAACCTGCCAATGCTGTCCAAGTTGTAATATTATGATTATGAAATAACTCTTTAATTTTTGGTCCTATACCTTCAACTACAGTTAAATCGTCTTGTTTTATTTTTTTACCCAATGCTGTTTTAGCTGCTGTTGCATCAAAAGCAATCACAGTTGCATCGGTTACCTTAGGGGTTATAGGAGCAGCACTAGCTACAACATCTTTTTTAATTGCTGAGGTTGATGTTGGTGTTACATTTGAAGTAAATGAAGTTGCGGTATTACCAGCTCCAGACGATCGTGACACGCTATCTTTACTTGCTTTACAGGCAGCTAAATCGGTTTCTAATTTGCTAATTCTATTTTTATAAACATTTAAATCTATGTTATTGTTATTATCCTGATTGCTACCTCCAAATAAACGACCTAATAAATAGCCTAATATTGCACATATTGCTCCTACTAATAATGGGATTAACCAGCATGGAATACTTATAGTTAATAATACATTCATAATTTTTATTTTTTGTTAGTTAATGGTTACTTCTACTCTTCTATTTTTTGCGCGACCCTCTTCTGTAGCATTATCTGCAATAGGTAAATCTGGACCTTTGGAAAATGATTGTATTTTACTACTGTCTATTCCATTTTGGATTAAATATTGTTTTGTAAAATCAGCGCGTCCTTGCCCTAATTTTATGTTAGTTGGTCGACTACCAGTATTATCTGTAAAGCCAGTAACAGTAATTAATGCACCATCAACCTTATCTATATATTTTACCATATTTGAAACTTTTAGTCTTTGACTATCCGACAAACTAATGGTCGCTTGAGCAGTATCAAAGTATAAAATTAAAGGATCTGCTTTTATGGTGTCTCCTAACTTTTTGGTGTCTTCTTCAATACTTGTGTCTCCTGCAGCTACAGTCTTTACTTCGTAACTTAATGGTCCTTGCAATACACCTTCTGCATTAGCGTTAAAATTATCATCCAATTTACCGTAAGTATTAATATTTTTTGAAGCCATACCTTTTGATACAAAATAATTTTTTGCAGCATTGGCACGTGCTAACCCTAAATCCGGAAAGACTGAGTTATTAACCTCATCACTACGATAATGACCATAAATATTTAATAGTTTATTAGGATTACTATTGTAATACGCGACCAGCTTATTTGCGCCTTCACCCACACTAGAAGTGATAGAATCAATAATTAAAGGGCTAGAAGTTTTAAAGTTTAAATTATCATTAATTTGAAAATCCAAATCACCATTAACATCTTTTACTGCAAATGCATTAATGGTTGCTGTTTTTTGATCTGTTTTTACTGAAACATCCTCAGTATTTGTCGTTTTATCTATAGCAACTTTATCTGCTTCAAGACATGGTTTACAACATAAATACCAGTACAAAATTGTACCTAAGATAATGGTCAGTAAAATACCCAGAAGATAACCGGTTTTTTTACTCATTATGGTTTTGTTTTAAGTTAATGACTATCAAGTTATTAAAAAATTAAAAATCTTTTAACATTTATCTTAACTAAATGAATTATAGACGCTTAAAAATCGACCAACGACCTAAAAAGTTAGCTTAAAACAAAAAAAGCCACATCTTTCGATGTGGCTTAACTTCCGCGAAAGCGAAAAAATAATTATTATAAATCAAACTTAATACCTTGAGCTAAAGGTAATTCGTCTGAATAATTTACTGTGTTTGTTTGTCTTCTCATGTATACTTTCCAAGCATCAGATCCTGACTCGCGTCCACCACCTGTTTCTTTTTCTCCTCCAAAAGCACCACCAATCTCTGCTCCAGATGTTCCAATGTTTACGTTTGCTATTCCACAATCAGATCCTGCAAAGGATAGGAATTTTTCTGCTTCTTTCATTTCGTTTGTCATGATTGCAGATGATAATCCTTGTGCTACTCCGTTTTGAACAGCAATTGCGTTTTCAACTTCACCAGAATATTTCATTAAATATAAAATTGGTGCAAATGTTTCATGCTGTACAATTTCAAAACTGTTTTCTGCTTCAATTATAGCTGGCTTAACATAACATCCAGACTCGTAACCTTCACCTTCTAAAACGCCTCCTTCTACTAGTACATTTCCTCCTTCTGCTTTTGCTTTTTCAATTGCAGCTAAATACGTATTTACTGAATCCTTATCGATTAATGGTCCAATATGATTTTTTTGATCCAATGGATTACCAATAGTTAATTGTCCATAAGCACCAACAATTGCATCTCTTACCTTATCGTAAACCGACTCGTGAATGATTAGTCTTCTAGTTGATGTACAACGTTGACCACAAGTACCAACTGCTCCAAATACAGCACCAGGAACAACTACTTTTAAATCTGCTGTTGGTGTAATAATAATGGCGTTGTTTCCTCCTAATTCTAATAACGATTTTCCAAAACGTTCTGCTACTGTTGCTCCAACAATACGTCCCATTCTAGTAGATCCTGTTGCAGATATTAACGGAATTCTATGATCTGTTGTCATAAACTCTCCTACTTTGTAGTCTCCATTTATGATTGCCGAAATACCTTCTGGTAAGTTATTTTCTTTTAAAACTGCAGCAATAATGTTTTGACATGCTACAGAACATAATGGTGCTTTTTCTGATCCTTTCCAGATACATACATCACCACAAACCCATGCTAAAGCTGTATTCCAAGCCCAAACTGCTACTGGAAAGTTAAATGCTGAGATTATTCCGACAACACCTAAAGAGTGCCACTGCTCACGCATTACGTGTCCTGGACGTTCAGATGGTATTGTTTGCCCATTAAGTTGTCTTGATAGCCCAACTGCAAAATCACAGATGTCAATCATTTCTTGTACTTCACCATATCCTTCTTGTAAAGATTTACCCATCTCGTAAGAGACTAACTTTCCTAAAGGTTCTTTTAATTCTCTTAATTTATTACCAAATTGTCTTACAATTTCACCTCTTTGTGGTGCTGGCATCGCTCTAAAGCTTTTAAAAGCTTCCGTAGCTGTAGTGATTACTTTTTCGTAATCTTCTTTAGTAGTTGTAGATACTTTTCCTATTAATTTTCCATCAGTAGGAGAATATGAAGCGATTAAATCTCCACTTCCAAAATTATTAGACCCTGTTGAAGTCCCTTCATTTATATCTTTTAAGCCTAATTGTTTTAAAGCTTCTTTTATTCCGAAATCAGTTGAAACTGCTTGCATATTTCTTTAATTTTTACGAATTATTTAATTTTTAGCGAATATACTAATATTTCTTCGTTTTAAAATACGTCCTGTCTTATAATACTGTTAAGCTTTTACTCAAAAAAATAGATTAAAAATTGTCTATGATTAATACTTGAAAATTCAAAATTTGCAATAACTTTAACATCAAGTTTTGTTTTAAAAACCAGATATCAAGTTTTTTTCTCAGCAACTTATCTTACATAGATATAAAAATATAAAATACTGTTTACCATGAAATTAAAATCGCTATCAATCTTATTTCTTGTGTTTATACTAGCTAATTCTTGTAAAAAAGAGGTTACTGAAACGGATAACCTTTTTAAATTTAGAGATTACATTAGTTTTACAACGTCAGGACGTGTGTCTGTTGCAGATAATATAAATATCAATTTAGCAAAAGTGGTAGACGGATGGCAACCTGACCAAGTGCTTGATAAAAATGTATTTAAAATCTCACCTTATGTGGAAGGTAAAATTGTTGTAATAAACGATCATTCTTTAAGGTTTGTTCCTGATGAAAATTTAAAACCAGATACAGAATATGCAGCAACAATTAATTTAGGCGAATTATATAAAGACCTTCCAAAACAATTTAGTAGCTATAGGTTTCAGTTTAAAACTATTACTCCAAATTTTAATATTGAAACAAACGATTTACAATCTTACTCCAAAGAGTGGCAATACCTTTTAGGCGTTGCTAAAGCATCTGATATCATTACATTACAACAGGCTAAACAGTTAATTAGTGCAACTCAAAAAGGTAAAAACCTAAATATTGAATGGAACGAAAAAAGTCAGCCTTCAAAATATTTTGAATTTAAAATAGATAGTATTAATCGTTTAGTTGAGGATTCTGAAATCTTAATTAAATGGAATGGAGAGGCTATTAAAGCAGACAATACAGGAGAAAATACTTTTTCTATTCCTGGGAAAAACAACTTTAAAATCATGTCTGTAAACGTTATTCAGACACCAGAACAATATTTGTCAATTAACTTTTCTGACCCAATTAAAAAACAGCAAAATTTTGATGGTTTAGTCACTATCCAAAATAGCAAAAACCCTAAATTTATAGTAAACGGAAACGTGTTAAAAGCCTATCCTGAATCAAAAATTACAGGCAATGTACAAGTCGATGTTTTTCAAGGAATAAAAAACGTAGACGACTATAAACTAAAAACACCGTTTAGTGAAACTATCGCTTTTGAAGACGTCAAACCTCAAGTTAAACTAATTAATAGTGGTGTAATACTACCTAACTCTCAAGAGTTAAAATTCAATTTTGAAGCTGTAAACTTAAGCGCTGTAGATGTTAGAATAATCAAGATTTTTGAAGATAATATTTTGCAATTTTTACAAGACAATACTCTTGAAAGTAATAATCAAAACCAAATAAGACGTGTTGGTCGTCGTATTGCTAAACACACCATTAAACTAATTGAAAACCCTATAGAAAATGATGGAAAATGGAAAACCTATAGTATTGACTTGTCCAAATACATCAAATCAGATCCTGGTGCAATTTATCGTGTAGAGTTAGATTATAAAAAAGCATATTCGTTGTACGACTGTGACGCAAATGCAAGTAATAGCAGTGATAATGAAGAAGAATATTATGAGGACGATTATTATTATGAAGACGACTATTATTATGGTGGTGGAGATTATACTTACACAACTACAGAAGACGAAGATTTAAAGGAAGAAGAATATTGGGACAATATTACTTACAGCTATCGCGACAATAATTACAACTGGAGAGAACGCAACAATCCTTGCAATGATGCTTACTATAATAATAAGGTGATTTCGCAAAACTTAATTGGTTCTAATTTAGGAGCTATTGTAAAAAAAGGCGCTAGTAATACGTATCATTTTGCAGTGACCAATATTTTAACTACCAATCCAGAACCAGCTGCTAAGGTCGTACTATACAACTTCCAACAACAAGAATTAGCAACTACCAATACCGATAATGATGGATTAGCAAAAATCAAAACAGATAAGTTAGCTGCTTTTGCAATAGTGTCTAAAGGTAATAATAACACTTACGTGAAATTACGCGACGGAAACTCGCTATCACTGAGTAAATTTGATGTTTCAGGAGCAACATTACAACGTGGACTTAAAGGCTATATTTATACTGAAAGAGGCGTTTGGCGACCAGGAGATTCTATTCATTTAACTTTTATGCTAAATGATATAGCAAACAAGCTACCAAAAGGACATCCAGTAAAATTAGAAATAACCGATGCTAATGGTAAATTAGCTTATAAGAATATAAGTAATCAAGGCTTAAATAATTTTTATCAATTTAATATCCCAACTGCTACTGAAGACAAAACAGGAAACTGGAATGCAAAAATTAGCGTTGGAGGAGCAACATTTTATAAAGGACTTAAAGTCGAAACAGTAAAACCTAATCGCCTTAAAATTAAAATAGATTTTGAAGACGATATACTTAAATCTAACACGCCATTAAACGGAAAACTAGCTGTAAATTGGCTACATGGTGCTCCAGCTAAAAATGTAAAAGCCGAAATTAAAGCAAAATTTAGCACCTCTTATTCTGGTTTTAAAAACTACGAAGACTATCAATTTTTAGATCCATCCAAAAACTTTAATACAGAAGAGATTACCATTTTTGAAGGCAATGTAGATACTGAAGGTTTAGCAAATATTACCAAAAACTTAAACATTGGACAAGATGCTCCTGGTATGCTAAATGCACAATTTTTAGTACGTGCTTTTGAAAACGGAGGCGATTTTTCCATGGATGCATTTACAATGCCATATGCTCCTTACAACTCTTTTGTTGGTTTAAAATCACCTAAAGCAAAAGCTTACGGTTCTTTTTTTACAGATGAAAATCACACGTTTGATTTAGTGACTGTGGATGATCAAGGAAAACCAATTAAACGTAATAATTTAGAGGTTAAAGTGTATAAAATAGAATGGCGTTGGTGGTGGAACTCCTCCTACGACAACCTATCACAATATACCTCTAGCAGCTATCACAAACCATTTTTAAACAGCAAAGTAAATACCAGTACAAGCGGTAAAGCATCGTTTAATATTAAAGTGCCAGATAACGAAGGTGGTCGTTATTATATTACTATAAAAGATCCCGTTTCTGGTCACATGACTGGTCGCACTGCATACTTTTATAAAGACTGGTGGAAACGTCAACCTTCTGGAGATAAAGAAGCTGCAAAAATGTTAGTGTTTGCTGCAGACAAAGAAAACTATAATGTTGGCGAAACTGCAAAAATTACTTTCCCGTCAGGTACAGAAGGTCGCGCATTAGTTAGTATAGAAAATGGATCAGAGGTCTTACAAACTAAATGGGTAAAAACTAAAAAAGGAGAAACCACTGTAGATATTGCTATCACAAAAGACATGGCTCCTAACGTTTTTATTAATATCTCATTACTACAACCACACGCATCTACTGCTAATGATTTACCGTTACGCTTATTTGGTGTAATTCCGTTATTGGTAGAAGATCCAAATACTAAATTAGAACCAGAAATAAGAATGCCAAGCGTCTTGCAACCTGAACAAGAATTTGAAGTATTTGTTTCAGAAAAAAACAACAAAGCAATGACCTACACTATTGCTATGGTTGAAGAAGGGTTATTAGATCTAACACGTTTTAAAACACCAAACGCATGGCAATCCTTTTATGCTAGAGAGGCCTTAGGCGTAAAAACTTGGGATGTTTTTGATGATGTTGTTGGCGCATATAGCGGAAGTATAGAACAAGTTTTTGCTATTGGAGGAGATGGAAATGCTGCTGATGGAAAAAACAAAAAAGCAAATAGATTTAAACCTGTTGTTAAATTTCTTGGACCATTTAATCTAGAAGCAGGCGGAAGAAAAACACATAAAATTAAAATACCAAATTACGTTGGAGCAGTCAGAACAATGGTTGTTGCAGGTAATAATACAACTGAAGCTTACGGAAGTACTGACAAATCTGTACAGGTCAAAAAACCTTTAATGGTTTTAGCAACGCTTCCAAGAAAATTAAGTCCAGGAGAAAAGGTAACACTACCTGTTACTGTTTTTGCTATGGAACCTAATGTAAAAAACGTATCGGTTAAATTAAAATTAAGCAACGGAATTACAGTTGTTGGAGACCAAACTAAGGCACTAACTTTTGCACGTCCAGATGAGCAAATGGCTTATTTTGAATTAGATGTTAGCAAAGCAAAAGGCATTAATACTGTTGAAGTTATTGCAACTGGAAATGGGGAATCTTCAACTTATAAAGTAGAGATTGATGTAGAAAACGTAAATCCAATTTCGTCTAAAAGCTTAGATGCTACTTTAGATTCAAATGGATCTAAAACTATTGACTTTTCGACATTTGGTGTTACAGGAACAAATAGTGCAAGCGTTGAGTTTTCAACATTGCCTCCAATGGATTTTACTAGAAGATTACAATATCTAGTACAATATCCTCATGGCTGTGTAGAGCAAACCACATCAAGTGTGTTTCCTCAGTTATTTTTACAAGATATTTTTGATTTACCTTTCAATAAAAAACAAGAAATCCAAGCAAACATAGAAAACGGAATCAAACGTTTAGGTCTTTTTCAAAGACCAAATGGTGGCTTAAGCTATTGGATTGGAGAAAATAGTGCTAATGATTGGGGAACTAGTTATGCTGGACATTTCTTATTAGAAGCAGAGAAAAAAGGATTTGTTCTACCATTAACTTTTAAAAGTAATTGGATTAAATACCAAAAACAAGCTGCACAAAGTTGGAGACCAAGCTACAGAACATATAATTCCGACTTAGCACAAGCCTATCGCTTATACACTTTAGCATTAGCTGGAAGTGCAGATTTGGGAGCTATGAATCGTTTACGCGAATTTTCAGAAATTTCTAACGAAGCCAAATGGCGTTTAGCAGCTGCTTATGCTTTAGCTGGTCAAACCGAAGCTAGCAACCAAGTGTCAAGTACTGCAAATATTAACTTTAAGCCACAAAAATATAATTATTACACTTATGGATCTGTTGACAGAAACAGAGCGATGGCTTTAGAAACTATGATTTTAACTAAAGACAAACGGGTTAAAGATTTATCCGAAACCATTGCTAATGATTTATCAAGTCAACGTTGGATGAGTACACAAACCACTGCATATAGCCTACTATCTATGGCTAAAATGGTTAATGCAAATGGCGGAAAAGCCATGAAATTAAGCTACTCCATTAATGGTAAAACCGAAACAATCGATACTAAAAATGCTATTGCACAACGTACTTTAGCAATTAACGATGGAAGCAACACTATAAGCGTTAAAAACAACAAACAAAACATAGTTTACATACGTGTTTTAAGCTCTGGAAAACTACCATTAGGTCAAGAGTTAGCAGAACAAAGAGGTCTGACCACAAGTATAATTTACAAAGATTTAAAGGGTAATAAAATTGATGTTTCCAAACTACAACAAGGTCAAGATTTTGTTGCAACAGTACAAATTACTAATACTAAAGACTACAACATAAATGACGTTGCATTGACTCAAATTTTTCCATCAGGTTGGGAAATAGTAAATACACGTTTTACAGACTTTGGAGCTTCAACTTCAAGTCAGGCTAGGTTTACAAATATTAGAGACGATCGTGTTAATTTTTATTTTGACTTAGGACCTAAAAAAACCAACACGTTTAACGTCATGCTTAATGCTTCGTATTTAGGACAATACTATTTACCAGGATTACAAGCTGAAGCAATGTACGATAACAACTTTTTTGTTAGAAACAAAGGACAATGGATTGAAGTTGAAAAATAAAAGTTTCCCACGAAAGTGGTATTTTTTTAATACTAAAACTATGAATTTTAAAGAAGTGCAAAGATTTAACCAATGGTGGCTTTGGATGTTATTAATTGGTATTGGATTAATACCAATATACGGTATTTATAAACAACTAATTATTGGTCAAAGTTTTGGAGACAAACCTTTATCTAATCAAGGCTTAATTGCTTTTACAATAATCCTTTTTTTGGTTATTGGACTTTTTGGATTAATTCGTTTAAAAACAGAAATTGACCATTCCGAAATTAGAATGTCTTTTAATCCTTTTGTAAAAAAGAAGGTTAAATTAAACGATGTTAAAACAATGAAAGTTGTAAACTATGGTTTTGTTGGTGGTTGGGGAATTAGATTATGGACCAAATACGGTACTGTTTATAACATAAAAGGTAACAAAGGACTATCTATCACACTTAAAGATGGAAATAAATTTATTATTGGAACGCAAAAAGAAACCGAACTTAAATCTGTATTAAAATCTTTAAATTTATAATACTGCTTTCGCAGAAACCCTTATCGTTTTAAAGTAAAATGTCCAACACGACGCTGACCATCTATTATTATAACATACCAATAATCCGATGTAGGCATTGGGCTGCCATTAAATGTACCATCCCAAGAAAAGGATTTATTTTTTGAGCTTTTTAAAAGCTTACCAAAACGATCATATATATAAACCTCTGAGGACTGAAAATATTGGATTCCTTTTAAATCAAAGGTATCATGCTTTGTATCGTTATTTGGAGTAAAAAATTGCGGTATGTAAAAGTGTAAAAACGATGTGGTCACGACATCATCACATCCATTAGCTTTAATATAAATTGTATACAAACCACCTTCAATATTAAAAAATACATTTGTATTCTGATAGTTAATACCATCTATAGAATATTCAAAATCACCAGTATTGCTTGTATTAACAACAATATGGTTTCCGTTGGAGGTAATAGTATCAAGTAAAGGTGTTTCTAATTGGGCTACAGTAAAAGTTATAATGGTAGTCAAACAACCATCAGTTACTTCTACGGTATAAATACCAGAAGCATCTACTTCTAAAAAGGATGTCGTTTGGCCTGTATCCCAAATATATGTTGGACTAATTATATCTGTAATGGCATGTAAAGTAATCGTTTCATTTTGACAGAAATTTACAAATTCAGTTTCTTCAATAAATGGTTGGTCACCAATAATATCCCAAACGCATGTAGTAGTATTAAATATAGTGGTTTCCCAACATTCTAATCCTGAAGGTGGTAATGGTTGCGTACCAGAAACTTCCCAAGCACAAGTTGCAGCATTAAATATCGCAGTTTCCCAACATGCTACAATAGGATGAATTGGTTGTGTACCAACAATATCCCATAAACAAGTCGTATTATTTACAGTCGCGGTTTCCCAACACGCCAGTGTTGGAACAGGTGGTAGAGGTGTTACATCTACCTGAAAAACTTCTGATACAACATTGCATAGGTTATTATTTAAGTTTGCAACAGATTCAGCTACTTTACTCCTATAATACCTAGTATTTGTAATACCATTTATGGTTATATTTTGAGTTGTTTCTCCAATAATATCGGTCCATGTAGTTCCGTCTAAACTCTCTTCCCATTGATAAAAATGAGTACTAAATACGCTATTATCTGGCGTTACTGTCAAAGACGTACTAAAAGGTGTTTGGCTACTACATAAACTTATCATATTGGAAGCTGATGCATCTGCTATTGATATATTATCTCCACAACTTTTAAAAACAATATCATCAATTGCAAGATCATTTCCGCATCCTCCAACACCATTATTTTTCATCTTTAATATAACAGACGTCTGACCAGGAAGCGTCTGAAAAACTAATCCATACTGCAACCACTCTGGTGAAGGCAAACTACCCAAGTTTCCGGTACTACCAGAGGCTAATAAATTAGTATCAGAACTATCCCAAATCTCAAAACTTACATTTATAGGTATAGCTCCTGAACCGCAAAATCCGGTAGAAGGTGTCAAATTTACTAACCACGAAGAAAACTCATAAGATGTGTCCACACAAAGTCCATTAATAGTTGTCCGGTAAAACTCACCTGTTGTAAAATCAGAGTTTATTACTAACATTTTACCGTTAACATCATCTAAAGTATGATCTTGAAGTATAAACCAATCAAAAAAGTTAGAGGTATTACTTACCGTATAAAAACCATCTTCTGGCTCTGACCCATTAGAATAGGTGTAGGATGATGTTCCTGCAGGTAAAGCACTTTGACCTATTCCAGTTCCAAAAGTTTCACTAAAAATAATATCTCCAGAATTACCATTACAAAATCCCAACTGCCCTATTGCATTTTGATTTGTAAAAAATACAGATAAAAATAAAATGATATTAATAGTAAGTCGGTAGCTTTTCACGTTTATAATTAAGATATTATCATCAAGTATAAATGTATTTTTTTAAATTCACAATTATTAAAACAACTAAAGCCTTTTTGTTGCACTCATGTATAGGTTAATTGCTATTATTTCAAAACATTTAAAAAAAACAATAGTGTTTTTCATACTATTAGTAGCTTATTTTTTTTGTTTACCAAGTATACTTTTTAAAGATCCAACAGCAACTGTTATTACTAGTAACACTAATGTATTGTTGGGTGCTCAAATAGCAAAAGATGGACAATGGCGTTTTCCAGAAAGCGATAGTATTCCGGAAAAATTTAAAACGTGTGTCATCGCTTTTGAGGATGACTATTTTTACAATCATCCTGGATTTAATCCTATCTCTATAATTAAAGCCTTAAATGAAAACTTAAGTTCTGGTGAAGTCAAACGTGGTGGAAGTACAATTACCCAACAAGTTATTAGACTATCTAGAAAAGGAAAATCAAGAACCTATTTAGAAAAGTTTAAAGAAATTATTTTAGCCACTAGATTAGAGTTAAGGCATAGTAAAGAAAAAATATTATCGCTTTATGCAAGTCATGCGCCTTTTGGCGGAAATGTTGTTGGTATAGATGCTGCATCTTGGCGTTATTATAACAGAAATGCTCATGATTTATCATGGGCAGAAAGCGCAACATTAGCTGTTTTACCCAATGCACCAAGCCTAATTTACCCAGGTAAAAATCAAAAAAAATTACTAGAAAAACGCAACAGGTTATTAAAAAAATTATTAGAAAACAATACTATTGATTCATTAACCTATACTCTTTCTTTAGCTGAAATCTTGCCACAAAAACCATATCCATTACCACAAACAGCACCTCATTTACTACAAACTATTTCAAAAACTAATAAAGGAGAACGAGTTAAAACAACAATTCAAAAACAACTTCAGGAACAAGTAAACAGCATTGTTTCTAATCATTATAACATTTTAAAACAAAATGAAATATATAACATTGCTGTTTTAGTTTTAGACGTTAAAACTAGGAAAGTTTTAGCCTATGTTGGTAACGCTCCAACAGATAAAGCACATCAAAAAAATGTAGACATAATTAACAAGCCTAGAAGTACTGGTAGTATATTAAAACCTTTTTTATATGCTGCTATGCTTGATGCAGGAGACATACTTCCTAACACATTAGTTGCAGACATACCTTCTCAATTTGGAAATTATAGTCCCGAAAATTTTAATAAAGAATTTGATGGAGCTGTTCCTGCAAAACGCGCTTTATCACGCTCTTTAAATGTTCCTGCGGTTAGAATGTTACAAGCGTTTGGTTTAGATAGATTTCATCATTATCTAAAAGATTTAAAACTAAAAGACATAACCTATAATGCAAATCATTACGGATTATCCTTAATTTTAGGTGGAGCAGAAAGTAATTTATGGGATTTATGTAAAAGTTATGCAGCGTTCTCTTCTACTATAAATCATTTTAACGACACTTCAAGCGAGTATTATTCTAATGAATTTTGCGAACCTACTTTCTACGACTCGCAAACCATTGATTTTGGAAAAA
Source organism: Olleya sp. UBA1516 (assembly GCF_002323495.1). Lineage (NCBI taxonomy): Bacteria > Pseudomonadati > Bacteroidota > Flavobacteriia > Flavobacteriales > Flavobacteriaceae > Olleya > Olleya sp. UBA1516. Next base: position 1,670 of record NZ_DCQO01000005.1, on the reverse strand, counting down.
AAACTAATCAAAAAACGCTTTTTGATGCTGCCTCAATCTATCTAACGTATCAAAGTTTAAAGGAGGTAAACAGACCAGAAGGCGATGACAATTGGGAGTTTTTTGACAATTCTAAACAAATCGCCTGGAAAACAGGTACTAGCTACGGTTTTAGAGATGCTTGGGCAATTGGTACAACCAAAGATTATGTTGTAGGTGTTTGGGTAGGTAATGCTGACGGAGAAGGTAGACCAGGATTAGTTGGCGTACAATCTGCAGCTCCAATTTTATTTGACGTATTTGATGCGCTTCCAAATAGTCAATGGTTTAAAAAACCTTTTGATGAAATGCAAGAAACTAGAATCTGTAGACTTAGTGGCTACAGAGCCTCGCTTAACTGTTTAGATACAGAGCTTCAATACGTACAACTAAGTGGTCTTAAAACAAAACCATGTCCTTATCATAAGTTAATTCACCTAGACAAAACAAACACTTATCAGGTTAATACCTCTTGCGAAGATCTAAATAACATTAACACTCAATCTTGGTTTACACTTCCTCCTTTAATGGAATACTATTATAAAAAAAAGAATCCATTTTATAAATCACTTCCAACTTTTAGATTTGATTGTTTAGGTGAAAATGAAGTCACAATGCAATTTATTTATACCAAAAATGAAAGTACTATTTATCTACCTAAGGATTTTAACGAAACGACGAACGAACTCGTTTTAAAAGTTGCACATTCTAAAAAAAATAGCACTCTTTTTTGGTATATAGACAAAACTTACATTGGTCAAACTACAGATATTCATGATATCGCAATTAAGCCCGAAATTGGAGAACATTCACTTGTTGTAGTCGACGAATTTGGCAATGAAATAAAAAGAAACGTGATAATTTCTAAATAATATTCTAAACACGATATATAAATCTTACAATTTTAACAATTAATGCTCTTTTCGTCGAAAAAAAACGCATTACGTCTATCTGTGTTAAATTATTCTTAATAAAAGTATACCTTTAAATAACCAACTTGTGTTTTTCGCAAGGTTTTCAAAAAAATAAACTAACACCCAATCTCATTAAAATGAAAAAAACTACGTTCATTTTAGCTTTACTATTTCTACTAACAGGATGGCAAGCTAATTCACAAACTTATTTACAAGAAAATTTTAATGCCTCCATACCTGCAACCTGGACGATAACAGATGCAGGAGCAGCAACAGGTGATTCATGGATTTCTGGAATTCAAGGAGGTTTTTCAAGCTTAGATGGCACAAATGCAGCTATAGTAGATAGTGATGCAAACGGAAACGGAACTTTATTATTAGAAACGTTAACGTCTCCTGTTTTTGATGCTTCGGCAGCAACTGCACTATTTCTAGATTTTGACCAATATTACAGAAATATTGGAGCAGACAATGCTATAGTAGAAGTTTATGATGGTACTGCTTGGGTCGAAGTCTTAAATCAAACAGCATCAGCAGGTAATTTTAATGCACCTGACCAACAACATATCGATATTACAGCCTATGCTAACGCTAACATGCAAGTTAGATTTATATATAATGATGCCGATTCTTGGGCTTGGTATTGGCTAATTGACAACGTACTTATATACAACGCTACATGTCCAAACCCTTCAGGACTTACTTTAGATGCAGTAACATCTACATCTGTAGATTTAT